>NZ_CAXTGZ010000728.1:0-2840 GCF_964243625.1 uncultured Caballeronia sp. | reverse complement strand
CTGTTCGGCTTGGTCTGGCTCAGGCGCCGGCGTGGTTTGGGTGCAAAATAAGCGTGAGTGACGAAGTGGGTTAATGGCGTGGGTTATTCGGCTTGGCTCGGTGTTTTGCCGGTCGCGCACCCCAAACTTCGACTATGATCGTGCGACACATCCGGCTGGCATCGCAGGCCGGTCAGGCCATCTTGCAACGCCAGGTGCAATGAACAAACAGCCTTTTCACACGCATTCAGACGCAATCATTGACAAGCCCGCTTCGCAGGACGGACGCCCTGAAACAGCCGAAGCAGAAAGCGCCTTTGTGTTTTTGCTGGTGGACGGTCTTTCGATGATGAGTCTCTCCTCAGCGATAGAACCGCTACGCTCGGCCAACAGGCTGGTGAACACGGCGCTCTATGGCTGGACGCTCGCAAGTCTCGACGGCAATCCCGTGTATGCGTCGAACGGAATCGAATTGCAGGCCCGAAAGCTCGACGATGTCATGACCACCGCTCAATACATTTTCGTTTGCGGTGGCCTGCGTCTCGACCCGGCACTCGAGCCGGCATATCTGCGCGCGCTGCGCCGCGCGGCTCGCACGGGCGCGGTGATCGGATCTTTATCGACAGGAAGTTATCTGCTTGCGCGCGCCGGTCTGCTCGAGGGCTACCAGTGCACGATCCATTGGGAAAACCTCTCTGCCTTCACCGAAGAGTTTCGCGGCTTGATGTGCTCGGGAAAGATCTACGAGATCGACCGCGACCGCATGACGTGCTCGGGTGGCATCGCCGCAATGGACATGATGTTGCAGTTGATATCGGAGCAACACGGTCCTGAGCTTGCGGTCCGGGTGGCGAACCAGTTTCACCACGAACGCATCCGCGACAGCGACGACGAACAACGCGGCTGGCGCGACCAGAACCACGAGAGCCTGCCCCGCGGCATCCGGCGCGCTATCGAACTGATGCGTGCGCACGTGGACGAGCCACTGCCCATATCGCGTATCGGCACCGACATAGCCATGACCTCACGCCAGCTCGAGCGGCTGTTCCTGCGCCATCTGAACGCAACGCCCGCGCGCTACTACGTGACATTGCGGCTCGAACGGGCGCACGACCTGCTGGTTTATTCGAATGTCCCGGTCGCGGATATCGCCCTTGCTACGGGGTTTGCTTCGGCTTCGCATCTGGCGCGCTGGGTGAGGCGTGTCTATGACGCGAGTCCGACGGATCTGCGCAGCGCCTTGCCGCGTTCCTAGGCGGCAGCGGCGGGTAATGGCATCCACCCCTGCATGCTGCGCCAGTCGGGCTCGAGTTGCGCGAAACGCGACAGCGCGAACCCGGATATGTCTGCGAACGAGCAGGCGCCATCCACAACGAGGTCGCGAATTGCGTGGCCGCTCGCCGGCGACAAACCGAAACCAACGCTCGACAACGTCGCGACGGTCAGGTTTTCCATCGGACCTGGCCGGTCGACTACGGGCCGCCCATCCGGCGTATTTTCGATAAACCCCGCCCAGCTACGAATGACCCGGGCGTGTGCAACCTTCGGGAAAAGCCCAGCCACACGCGCTGCGATACTGGCCTGCAAAGGGGTCGAGTGCGGGCGCTCGCCTTCTGCGCTTTTATAGGTATCGGCGAGATCGACCCATTCGTGCGGCCCACCGCCATAAGCCAGATTGCCGCGCAGCGTCTGCCGTCCATAGAGGCCGTTGCCATCCACGCCGCCTATGGCCATGAGCGGCAGCGGCTCAGTTACGATCATCTCGGCACGTGCGCTCGCAAGCGGCACGTCCACGCCGAGCATTGCGGCAAGCTCGCCCGTGCGTGGTCCCGCTGCAATCACGACATGATCGCAGGCCAGGTGTCCCCGCGACGTTTGCACGCCGACCACCCGTGCGCCGCGCCGCTCGAACCCCGTGACCTCCGTGTGCTGCATCAGCCGGCCACCGCAATCCTGCATCGCCCAGGCGTAAGCCTGCAACGTGCGATGCGGATTTGCATGGCCGCCGAAGTGATAGAAGTAGCCGGCATGGACGTTATCGCCCGCGAAAGGCACGAGTTCGCGGACTTGTTTCGCATCGAGAATATCCGAGCGCAATCCATGATGCGCGCCGTTATCGAGCGCGCGTCGGTATAACGTGAACTGCTGTTCATCCAGCGCGATCCGAATCCGGTTCGGCCTGAATTCAGTAGGATATCCAAGCAATTCATCCATCATCGGCCAGAGACGTTGTTCTTCGAGGAACAACGGGCTGTGATGGTGGGAACAGCCGCCGCCATTCCGCCCGGATGCGCCCCAGCCGATCAATCCTGCATCGAGCACGAGCACGTCGACGCCTTCGCGGGCGAGCCACCATCCGGCGCTCAAGCCCGTGACGCCGCCGCCAATGATGACCACCGACGCCCCTTTGGCGTCCTGCGTGACGCTGCCCTGTGTACTGTGTTCCATCGCGTTCCCCGTCCTGGTGCTGCGTATGTCGATGCGTCTCCACCCCTACTCGCTCGCAACCACCCCGCCCGTCTCGCGGCCGGCGGCGGTATAAAGCGGAGTCGCGCGCCAGAACGGCACCCATTGCGATGCAATGCCGAACCAACTGTCCCAATGGTCACCAAGCGCAGGGACTTCTCCCAGGGCAGCAAGCTGATTGAGCGGCAACGGGCGCACGGGCGACCGGAAGGTGGCGAGCGGCATGCCGGCAAGCGGGGTCGCCGAACCGATCGAAAGCAAGGTCGCAACCTGCTCGCGGCAACGGCGGCCCTGGCACGGCCCCATGCATGCGCGTGTGAGGCGCTTGACGATATCGGGACTTGGCGGACCTTCGAGCACGAGAGAAGCCAGGGTGCGGGCAGTCGCCGGATCGG
>NZ_CAXTGZ010000727.1:0-2849 GCF_964243625.1 uncultured Caballeronia sp. | reverse complement strand
GAAGCGTGCATGGACGGTCCGCTGAACGAACACGCGCGTGCCGTTGGTGCAAACCTGGCCGGAGCTGAAGAAGTTGGCGCTCATTGCAATGTCTGCCGCGCGCTCAAGATTGGCGTCATCGAAAACGATCAGAGGCGACTTGCCGCCGAGTTCCATCGTGACTTCTTTCAACGATGAACCGCCGGCCATCGACATGACTTTCTTGCCGGTTTCAACGCCGCCTGTAAACGATATCTTTGCAATGTCGGGGTGCGTTGCCAGCATTGCGCCAACGCGGCCGTCGCCTTGCACGACGTTAAATACCCCTGCCGGTATGCCTGCCTCCGTAAAGATTTCAGCGAGTTTCAACGTGCTCAGAGGCGTGACTTCGCTTGGCTTGAAAATCATCGCATTGCCTGCAGCGAGCGCCGGCGCCGCCTTCCAGCATGCGATCTGGATCGGATAATTCCACGCGCCGATGCCCGCGCAAACGCCGAGCGGTTCGCGCCGTGTATAGACGAACGATGTCGGACGCAGCGGGATCTGCCGGCCTTCAATGGCCGTCGCGAGTCCAGCGTAGTACTCGATGACATCGGCACCCGTCACGATATCTACCGCGCGGGTCTCCGTAATCGGCTTGCCGGTGTCACGCGTCTCAAGCGCGGCGAGTTCGTCGTTGCGTTCGCGGAGAATGTCCACTGCGCGTCGCAAGATCCGCGAGCGTTGCATCGCGGTCATGGCGGCCCATTCACGCTGGCCTTCATGCGCCGATCGCACTGCGCGATCGATATCGGCGGCGCTCGCCTGCTGGATGCTTGCAAGCGTCTCGCCGGTGGCGGGATCGATGCTGTCGAACGTCTCACCGCTGGTGGCGTCCACGTAAGCGCCGCCAATATACAGGCGCTGCAATTCGAATGCGGGCATGGCGTAGTCCTTTAGGTGAGAGTGCGGCCGCGTGTATCGAGCACGAGGTCGATGTAATCGTTGGCGAGCCGGATCGCGGACTTCGTATCGAACGGTTCGCCCGACAAGGCGCCGCGCAACCACAAGCCATCGATCAACGCGGCCAGCCCGCTTGCCGCACGACGCGCTGCAACACGCGGCAAGGCCTTCGAGAAATCCGCGCACAGATTTGAGTGGAGGCGTCGCGTATTGATACGCTGCAAGCGCTGCAATTGCGGCTTGTGCATGCTCTCCGACCAGAACGCGAGCCACGTCTTTGTTACGGGATTGCTGACTTGCGCTGCGTCGAAATTCGCGGCTACCACGGCGCGCAAGCGCGCCCGCGGTTCGTCTTTCGCCGCACGGCGCTTGCGCGAGGTTGCGTTCCACAAGTCGCGCAGCACGTGCCGCATGGTGGCTTCGAGCAGGCCGTCTTTGTCGCCGAAATAATGACTGACGATACCCGTGGAGATGCTCGCACGCTGCGCGACAGACGCGAGCGTCGTGCCGGGAAGACCTGCATGGTCGATGGTAAGCAGGGTCGCATCGATCAACTGCGCCCGGCGGATCTCGCGCATTCCAAGCTTGGGCATGGACGTTCTCTCTTTAAAACGGTTGCCAGATGCGTGACCTGAATCCTAGGTATTTTATATTGAACGGTCAATCAATAAAAAACCGTCGTGTCGGTTTCGGCCAAACCCGTGTCGCGTTGGAGGCGCATGCCCCATGCGGGACGGGACTACGCTCCTGAGACGGTGCACGGCGTTGTCAGCCGTGCGGATCGTCCACGAGAGAAAGGAGACAAGGCAATGAGCAACAATCGCGGCGTTGTGTATTTAGGGCAGGGCAAGGTGGAAGTGCAGTCCATCGACTATCCGAAAATGGTTGACCCGGGCGGCCGGCAAATCGGCCATGGCGTGATTCTCAAAGTCGTCACCACGAACATCTGCGGCTCCGACCAGCATATGGTGCGAGGCCGCACGACCGCGCAAGTCGGACTGGTGCTCGGGCACGAGATCACGGGCGAAGTGATTGAAGTCGGGCGCGATGTCGAGACGCTCAAGATCGGCGATCTGGTTTCCGTGCCATTCAACGTGGCATGCGGACGATGCCCGACCTGCAAGGCGCAGAACACCGGCGTATGCCTGAACGTTAATCCATCGCGTGCAGGCGGCGCTTATGGTTACGTCGATATGGGCGGCTGGATCGGAGGGCAGGCGGAATACGTCATGGTCCCTTACGCCGATTTCAATCTGCTGAAGTTTCCGGATCGCGAGCAGGCAATGTCCAAGATTCGCGACCTCACGTGTCTATCTGACATCCTGCCGACGGGGTATCACGGCGCAGTGATGGCGGGCGTGAAACCTGGCTCGACGGTTTATATCGCAGGCGCCGGACCTGTGGGGATGGCTGCCGCGGCGTCGGCGCGTCTGCTCGGCGCCGCTGTCACGATTGTCGGCGACATGAACGAAGAGCGGTTGGCGCATGCACGCAAGGTCGGATTCGAGACGGTGGATCTATCGAAGGATGCAACGCTCAGCGAGCAGATCGCGGCGATCCTCGGCACGCCGGAAGTGGATTGCGCCGTCGATTGCGTCGGCTTCGAAGCGCATGGCACCGGCAGCAGCGGACACCAGGAAGAAGCGCCAGCAACGGTGCTGAACTCGCTGATGGAAATCACACGCGTGGCCGGGGCGATCGGCATTCCGGGCCTTTATGTCACCGACGATCCGGGCGCCGCCGATGCAGCCGCGAAGAAAGGTGCATTAAGCATTCGCTTCGGTTTGGGCTGGGCCAAATCGCATTCGTTTTTCACAGGGCAGACGCCTGTCATGAAGTACAACCAGAACCTGATGCAGGCGATCTTGTGGGACCGCTTGCCGATTGCGGATATCGTGAACGTGTCGGTGGTGACGCTCGATCAGGCA
>NZ_CAXTGZ010000726.1:578-2851 GCF_964243625.1 uncultured Caballeronia sp. | reverse complement strand
TGAACATAGTGGAAGTAATTCGAGCCAAGCACATGCCGGCCGGTCCCCCACCCTTTCGAGTACCCGGCTGCCGCCATCTGCGCTGCGCCCTCGCCTACGACGTCGACGTTATCGACGTCCCACGATGAATGATGCCAGCCGCGCGCGTGGCTTTTGGCGAACGCCACAAGATGATGGTCGCAACCGTGTGGAGCATGTGTGAAAGCGATCAGGTTCTGCGATTTGTCCGACAGGCGCAGACCGAGCGCCTGCTCATAGAAATCGACCGCGCGAAGCACGTCCGGCGTGAACAGGAGAACGTGAGAAAGCCGGTGCGGTTTTACGCGCTGCACTTCCGAACGCGAGCGAGCTCCGCGCACATCGGCTATCGCACCGGTACTCGTCTTAACTGCCTTGCTGTCGGGACTGGTTTTCGGGCCAATCGCGACCTGAATCAGATTGCCGTCGAGGTCGTGAAACGAGAAAGCTGTGTCATGGTTATTTTCAGCGGAAGCAATCAAGTCGGCGCCTGCGTCTGCAGCCTGGTTACGCAACGCAGGTAAGTCCCTCTCATAACAGTTGAAGCGCAAATACGCTAACGATTTTCTATCAGTAGCGAAAACGCGTGCCCACCGATGCCCGTCCGCAGCCCGGAGTTCGAGTTCCTGTCCATCGGTCCCCACTGTCTTGACATCCAAGCCGAAAGCGTCGAAGAATCGCCGCGCTTCAGCGAGCGACGGCAAGTTGAGCGCAAAGTGATCGATTGAATGCACGCCGGCTCGGGGGCGCGCCACGATAGATTCCGTCATGACAATCTCCTGTGGGACGGACTCGCAAACGCTGACGCTCGCAAGTCCGTCGATGCGGCCGCTCAGGCCACCTGTTCGTCGACAATCTCGTTGCGCAGCGTGCCGATGCCCTCGACGCTCACCTCGCACACATCGCCGTGCTTCATCAGCAGTTTCGGCGTGCGCGCCCAACCGATGCCGGACGGCGTGCCCGTCACGATAACATCACCCGCTTCCAGGGTGATCGCTTCGCTCAGAATACTGATCAGGCTAGCGATGTCGAATACCAATTCGTCCGTGCTGGCCGACTGCACGATTTCGCCGTTCAGGCGCGTCTCGAGTCGCAACCCTTTGGCACCGCTAGGCAGTTCGTCTGCGGTTACGAGGTCGGGGCCGAAGGCGCCGGTGCCATCGAAATTCTTGCCGACGGTCCATTGCGGCGATTTGAACTGGTAATCGCGCACCGAGCCGTCGTTGAAAAGCGCGTAACCCGCGACGCACGACAACGCGTCGTCCTTGCTGATATACCGGCCGCCCTTGCCCAGCACCGCGGCGATCTCGCCCTCGAAGTCGAGCGAATCGGACGCAGCGGGTCGAATCATCGGCTGCTGATGTGCAATGAGACTCGTGTGGATGCGAAAGAAAATCGTTGGGTAGTCCGGCTGTTCGTATTTGCTCTCCTTGGTGTGGTCGGCATAGTTCAGACCGATGCAAATGATCTTCGGCGGACGCGTAAGCGGCGGCAGAAAGGTGACGGTTTGGGCGCAGACCAATTCGTCACTTGCCCGATCGTGCCCATAGGTCGCGAGGTCGACACCTTGCGCGAGCAAGGACTCGAGCGATACTTCACCGATCACGCGGATATTGTTACCTTCGCGCACGCCGAGCAACGATTTGCCATCCTTAACAAATGAAACATAGCGCATACAAAACTCCAGAACATTGAAATGGAAAAAGCCTGCCCTTCACCGGGCGATCGGCAACGCGTGTTGCAGAAGCCACGCGGCAAAGGCGCGACAGATCTCGTCGTTGGCACGGCGCGCCGCGGCGGAAGCGTCGAAAAATGCGAGGAACGGATGGAACATGTCGTCGAACCGATGCACCTGCACGGGAACGCCGGCAGCGCCAAGATGTTGCGCATAGGCTAGTCCCTCTTCGCGAAGCGGGTCGTGCCCGGCCACGGCGATCAATGCGGGCGGCAACCCGCTCAAGTCGGCAGCATGCAAAGGCGACGGCGGAAACATTCCAGCCTGCATCGCGTTGGCCCCCATGTAGAGCCGTGAAACATCGCGCAGGTCCGACGTTGACAACATTGGGAAATCACGCCGCTTCGCTTCGATCAACGATGTGTCACGTGCCAGGTCGACACCAGGCACCACGAGCAGTTGTGCCGCGAGTCGCTCTCCGCGCTCACGCAGCGTGATAGCGGTCGAAGCGGCGAGATTGCCTCCCGCGCTCTCACCGGCCACCGCAACGCGAGAAGCATCGCCTCCGAGCGCCGATACG
>NZ_CAXTGZ010000726.1:0-568 GCF_964243625.1 uncultured Caballeronia sp. | reverse complement strand
CCATCGGGTAGCGGTCACCGCGTCGTCGTGCGCGGCTGGAAACGGATGCTCGGGCGCGAGCCGGTAGTCGACGGAGACGACGACGGCGTTCATGTCACGGCAGAATTTGCGCGCGATGTCGTCCATCAGTTCAACGCTGCCGAGTACAAACCCGCCGCCGTGAAAGAACACCACCGTTGCCAGGCTCTGCCGCGCATCCTGCGGACGATAGACGCGCACTGGCACTTGGGCGTAGTCAATTCCGGCGAGCGCGTCTTCGACCTCGCCCACAACAGGCAACGGGAAACACTCTCGCGCGCTCATAATCGCGCGCCGCATCCGCTCACGAGCCTGCTCGGACGTGCCGGAAAACGGCGGCGGTGCGTGCGCGGCACGCATGGCCGACACAACAGCGGCGAGCTCGGGATCGAGCGGGCGCGATCCGGTCGTGACTCTCATGGCAGTCCGAGAATGTAGTGCTGGGAAGTAACCGCGCGCTTTCGCAGCGCATCGAGATCGACATTCAGCATGTGGCCGTTTCGTTTCACCGCACGCCCCGCGACATAGACTGTGTCCACGTTGCCCGGAT
>NZ_CAXTGZ010000725.1:0-2853 GCF_964243625.1 uncultured Caballeronia sp. | reverse complement strand
TATGTTTAACGATATTGTCACGTGAGGAGAAGTCTTGCATATTCATGAAGCTCCTAGAGATGTATATGCTTCTAAGCGTTATGCGGCTTTGTCCAGCAAAACTTTCGGGTCAAAGTAGGCGACCAATAGACGCTGAGCCTTGCCTTCGGCGATATCCCAGTGCTCTGAGATCAAAATCGATTTGTCAGTTCCTTGGACGGCAATTCGGATCAATGCAACAACGTGTTCTCCTTGAACAGTCAGGCTCTCATACGAGAGTTTTAAAAAATCAAGCGTCGCCGCTACTCGCGGAAGAATGGAAACGTACCCGGCTTTGTCATATTGACCACCCCACGGAAGATAATCAGGAACAAACAATCTAAAATTTTCAGCCAAATATTGCTCGAATTCTACTATTCTGCCGTCCGCGGCACCTTGATAAAATGTTTTGACGACGGCAAGCGCATCCGCTTCTTTAGTAGCATGATCGGTCATAATTTTATGATGGCCATAATGTTTGGTAAGGGATGACAAGTCCGAGCGAACTTACCGGCATTGCTTATCTTCGCGAATGTAAAAGCTCGTTACACCTAGTATCAGTTTGCCGATCCTCTAAAGGGCGAATACTTCCATAATTAATTTGTTACTAGTTAAGATTAAAATTTTTATTTACTTCTCTTATTTCTGGCAGACTAAAGCTGACCTGTCAAAAACTGGGCTTGCCCGCCCCCGAAGCTCCAGTCGGCGTCTGTGTTAACAGTGAACGATATGACTACATCCCCAGGTTCAATGTTTGCGCTCACCTTAAGTTCACGACACAAATCGACGTAGAACTGACATTTCTCTGCTTCAGATCTCGGGCGGCTCGTAACGCTTACGACTACTACCTTCGTGGAACGCTGAAAGCCTAAACCCGTGTCTTCGATAATCAGTCTTGACGGTTTATGCTCGCTAACAATTTGGTATCGATCCCGTTCTGGCACACCAAATGCCGAGAGCACTGCGCGATGGGCACCATCAAGCATTGCCTTAAGTTCCGAATCGCTGCGCCCTTCTAAGACATCAAATCTTACGATCGGCATTTGATCCTTTAGAACAATGTGATTCCAGAAAAGATGGAACGTTTATTTCTGAGTATGTACTAAAGGATTCCGGACTTGTGGATATTTTCTCGAATTTCGAAAATATCCGCTAACTTTAAAATTGTCAGTTCATTGTATTTTCTTACATAGTCACATGCTTTTAAGTGACATAAATTTAAAAATGATAGAAACGCATGCAATGATTCCTTTTCGTGGCTGCCGCATAGCATTGTTTGCTTGCTGATCGGATGGATCGCCCCCGCCGTCGCGCATTGTCTGCTGAATGTCGGCTCAACACGTTCCGCATGAATTTTATGGCCAAACTGAATTTACTGATCCTGCATGCCGGTTTAAGCGCTATTGTTCGTCATTCGATGGCGAGACCGAGCAGCCGGCAGCCGTCTATCAGAAACTTGGTAGCCGCGCAAAAGCATAATTACAACCTAACGTTTGCAGAGGCGGCAAATGCAGAAAGTACAAGCTTATGGCGCGCACGAACAAGGCGCTGCGTTGACCCCGTTCAATTATGAACTTCCCGATTTGGGATCGGACCAGGTCGACATCAAGGTCGAGTCGTGCGGCATTTGCCATTCTGACCTCTCGGTGCTGGACAACGAATGGGGTATCAGCAGCTACCCAGCCGTCGCCGGTCATGAAGTGATCGGCATCGTGACTGCACGCGGTAGCAATGCAACAACTGTCGAGGTTGGGCAGCGCGTCGGATTGGGATGGTTCAGCAAAAGCTGCATGCATTGTCGTTACTGCATGGGCGGAGACCATAACCTCTGCCAAACAGTCGAGGCGACTATTCTTGGACGTTTTGGTGGCTTTGCCGACGTCGTTCGCTGCAATGTGGAGTGGGCGATACCATTGCCGGCCGAATTGGATGCAGCAAGTGCCGGACCGTTGTTCTGTGCCGGCATCACCGTCTTTAATGCGATTGTTCAATCTGGCATTCGACCCACACAGCGCGTTGGCGTCATCGGCATCGGCGGCTTAGGCCACCTAGCGTTGCAGTTCCTGACTAAATGGGGTTGCGAAGTTACAGCTTTTACCTCCAGTGTCGAGAAAGGAAACGAGGCCAAACACTTTGGCGCCCATTACGTTGTCAACTCTCGTGATTCGGCTGCGATGGAAGGCCTAGTTGGGAAGTACGATTTTATTCTAAACACCACCAACGCCAATCTTGACTGGGCAGCGTACATCAATGCGCTTGCGCCGAAGGGACGTCTGCATACTGTCGGAGCCGTTCCGGACCCTATCCCCGTACCAGTTTTTCCGATCCTATTGGGACAAAAAAGCGTGGGAGCATCTCCATTAGGAAGCCCAGCCACTATCCAAGACATGCTTTCGTTCTGTGCGCGTCATAAAATAGCGCCAACGATTGAGCCGTTTCCGATGGCAGAGATCAATAAAGCAATCGAGCGCCTGCGCTCAGGAAAAGCGCGTTATCGCGTCGTTCTAACGCGATGACATGGCATCTATTTTATGCCACGGGTCTCCGGATTCTGTCGCGTATTGCGGTCGAAAATTTCAGATCAACTGCGAATAGCGGCCTTTTCACGCGCAAGCTATTGCATTGGATAAAGGCATACTTCCGGTTCTTGTTGATCGCGAGCTTGACCGCTGCAATGGTCAATGTTTCAGTGGCAGATTCTTGACCGGCGGGTGAACTTCTTTGAAAGGAAGATGGTAGTAGCGCACTGATCGCTGATCGTTGCGCCATAAGAACACGCCGACAACTAGAAGCCAACGTCTCTTGTCAACCGAGTAGCAGACATACAAACGAATT
>NZ_CAXTGZ010000724.1:0-2854 GCF_964243625.1 uncultured Caballeronia sp. | reverse complement strand
GCTCACCCTATAGTCATGCAATGTCCGCGACCAGCACGCGAGCTCGGCTCGCACATTTGTATTTATGATTGGCGGAGAGTACTTGAACAACCAAGTCGAACAATTTAATCTGTCTAACTCTTAAGTTTATAGATACTGAAATGACAGATACCGTTGATATCCGTTTCTTGTTGATGATCCGGGATAGTGGCAGTCTCACTGCAGCTTCCAGGAAATTGGGCTTAACTCCCTCTGCGGTCACACAACGATTGCAACAACTAGAAAAAAAATTGGCGATGCGGCTGGTCGATCGCACTGCGCGCAAACTTCTTTTTACTGAAGAGGGGCAGTTGCTGTGCCAACGTGGGGAAGACCTGGTACAACAGTTCGACGCGCTTCTCGAGGATTTGCAGGAACGTAGGGGAGGCCTCGTCGGTACCTTGAAGATCAACGCGCCGCTTGGGTTCGGGCGCCGATATGTCGCCCCCGTCATTGCTGATTTTCAGTTGCAAAACCCCGACGTCAACGTCGCGTTGACGCTCTCCGATCAACCTCTGACGGAAACGGTGGATCGCTTTGATGTAGTGGTGCACATTGGCGAGTTAAGAGTTTCCAATCTCGTCGGGTACGCCATCGCGCCGAATTCGAGATTCGTCTGTGCGTCGCCGTCCTTTATCAAACGATTCGGCAGCCCAAATGCCCCGGACGAGCTGATGCACATGCCTTGCATCGTGCTGCGCGAAAACAACGAAGATGTCTCGCTATGGCATTTTAGCAAAGGGAAGACGAGCCGCAGCGTTAGGGTCACGTCGCGGCTGAGCTGCAATGATGGGGAGGTCATCCGGCGGTGGGCGTGCGAGGGCCGTGGCGTTATTCTCCGGTCCGAATGGGACGTCACTGACGAACTTCAAAGCGGAAGGCTGGTCAGGCTTTTGCCGGCCTGGAAAGCCCCAGACGCCAATGTTATCGCATTGACCCATAACCGCGCAGGTCTACCGGCGCGCACTAAGCATTTCATGGAGTTTCTTCAGGATCGATTCAAACCGATGCCGCAGTGGCGTGTTTAAGCAACCTTTTTCAAATTTCAACCCGCCTTCTACGTCGGATTGTTGTTCGTTTATAAATTCACATTTTATGAATCTAAGAATTAGATATGCTTAAGCAAGAACGCCTCTTCGATCTTTATAATCGGTTATGTAAATTGATATCAATTACAGATAAGAGGCGAAATGTCGAAGCAATCCTTAACCACTGCTTACCCCAAGGCGATACTTTTCGATCTGCTGACCGCACTCCTTGATTCATGGACGCTTTGGAATCAGTCTGCGGGTTCCGAGCAAGCTGGGCGAGCCTGGCGAGCTGAATATCTACGCCTGACCTACGGTTGTGGACAGTACGTGGAATACGAAAGATTGGTGCGAGACGCTGCGGCGAACGTAGGACTTTCAGAATCTGCTCCGCGCGCCTTGGAGGAAAAGTGGCTACAACTAGCGCCGTGGAGCGGTGCGCTCGATGCATTGCAGCGTCTACAACCCCACTGCAAGCTTGCCATTGTCACAAATTGTTCGGTGCGACTTGGCAGGCAGGCGGCGGAGATATTCCCTATAAGGTGGGACGCTATTATCACGGCGGAGGAGGCTGACGTCTACAAGCCGAACCCATTGCCGTACAGGTTGGCGCTCGACAAGTTGGGCGTAACCACCGCGGATGCGGCGTTCGTCGCAGGATCGAGCTATGACATGTTCGGTACCGCTGCTGTGGGATTGAGGACCTATTGGCACAATAGAATTGGTCTTCCGCTGGTTGAGGGTGCGCAACCGCCTGAAATCGAGTCGCCGAGCCTCGACCCGCTCGTTGCTTGGGCCAGCCAATTCGGTACGTCCGCGAACAACAACACAGCAGAGTAACATCATGAGACTAGACATTCTCGACACTCCAGCCGCGTTGATCGATATTCCGCGGATGGAGAAGAACATTGCGTTCATGCAAAAACACATGGATACGCTCGGGGTGAAATTCCGTCCTCACGTCAAAACGACAAAATGCCTCGACGTCGTTCGTGTCCAACTTGCTGCAGGCGCGAAGGGTATAACGGTTTCGACATTGAAGGAGGCCGAGGAATTTTTCGCCGCAGGCGTGACCGATATACTTTACGCTGTCGGCATTGTGCCTTCGAAGTTGTCAAGGGCGATGGCGCTCAAAAAGAAGGGTTGCGATCTGAAACTGGTGGTGGACAATCCGGCTGCGGCAACTGCTGTCGCCGAGTTCATCCGCAAAAACGATGTCACCTTCGAAGTCTGGATTGAAGTCGACACCGACGGGCATCGGTCCGGTATTACGCCGGAAGAGGACACGTTGCTTGAAGTCGGACAGATCTTGCGCATTAACTCGGTCAAAGTCGGCGGAGTGATGACCCATGCCGGCTCAAGCTATGAGCTAGACACTTCAGAAGCCCTAACGGCGCTCGCCGAACAGGAAAGATTGGGGTGCGTTCATGCGGCGCAGAGATTGCGCGCCGCTGGTGTACCCTGCGACGGTGTCAGTGTTGGTTCGACGCCGACTGCAATCGCCGCAAAAAATCTGGACGGCGTGACCGAAGTGCGGGCTGGCGTCTACGTTCTATTCGATCTCGTAATGCACAATGTCGGTGTATGCGCGCTTAACGACATTGCATTGAGCGTGCTTACCACGGTTATCGGCCACCAGTCGGAGAAAGGCTGGGCAATATTGGATGCCGGCTGGATGGCAATGAGCCGAGATCGCGGAACCTCGAAGCAGTCCCATGATTTCGGGTACGGCCAGCCGTGTGAGCTTGATGGAACGCCTTTGCTCGATTATGTATTAAGCGGCGCAAACCAGGAACACGGAATTCTGT
>NZ_CAXTGZ010000723.1:0-2856 GCF_964243625.1 uncultured Caballeronia sp. | reverse complement strand
CGCAGGTGGATTTCGTTCTGTCAACGTGCGCCTGCGTGAGGCGTTTGATATGTTTGCAAACGTCCGTCCTGCAAAAACCATCATCCCGGGTCGATACGAAAACATTGACATCGTGTTGGTCCGGGAAAACCTCGAGGGTTTCTACGTAGCTCACGAACACTACATTCCGGTCGGAGACGACCCACATGCTGTAGCAGTTTCCCAGGGTGTGAACACGCGCCAAGGCTGCCTGCGCATTGCCCGATTCGCGTTCGAATACGCGGTCAAACACGGCCGCAAGAAAATCACCGTCGTACACAAGGCAAATATTCTGAAGGCGCTTACCGGCATTTTCCTTCAGGCAGCCAAAGACATAGCAAGGGAGTATGAAGGTCGCGTGGTGCTCGACGACCGTATTGTAGATGCCTGTGCGATGCAACTGGTGCTAAATCCGTGGCAGTTTGACATGCTGCTTTGCACCAATTTATTTGGCGACATTTTGTCGGACCAACTGGCAGGTCTAGTGGGCGGCCTAGGTCTCGCTCCCGGTTCGAACATAGGGAAGGAGGTAGCGCTCTTCGAAGCTGTGCACGGCTCAGCACCCGATATTGCCCACAAGGGGATTGCCAATCCGGTTTCACAACTACTCGCAGCAGGTTTGATGCTTGAGCACGTCGGCCACACCGACCTCGCCGAGCGCCTGGTGAACGGCATTCGCATCACGCTCCTCGAAGACAACGTCCGCACGGCCGATATCGGCGGACGTGCTTCGACTGCCGAGTTCTCAGCGGCGCTCATTCGGCACCTTATTTGAGGCTGACGCTAAACGTCGCCTTTCTTCTCATTTCCAGTGTGATGCTATGCCCAAAAAGACTTCCCCCGAACAAAATGACGCGGCCGTTCCTTCGGGGATACGTGGTGGCTTGACGAACTACGGTGACACCGGCTTCTCCCTCTTCCTGCGCAAAGCCTTCATCAAGGGTGCCGGTTACACGGACAGCGCGCTCGACCGGCCCGTCGTCGGGATCACGAACACAGGGAGTGCCTACAATCCGTGCCACGGCAATGCTCCTCAACTCATTGAAGCGCTTAAGCGAGGCGTCCTGATGGCGGGCGGCTTGCCGATGGACTTTCCGACCATTTCCATCCACGAAAGTTTTTCGCAGCCAACCAGCATGTTCATGCGAAATCTCATGTCGATGGACACAGAAGAGATGATCCGTGCCCAGCCGATGGACGCCGCCGTGCTTATCGGTGGCTGTGACAAGACTGTACCCGCCCAATTGATGGGGGCAGCCTCCGCTGGCATTCCCGCAATTCAGCTCATTACTGGTTCAATGCTGACTGGAGCGCATCGTGGCGAGCGAGTCGGTGCCTGTACAGACTGCCGCCGGTACTGGGGCAAATTCCGCGCCGAGGAAATCACTGAAGAAGAGATCGCCGAAGTGAATGACAAGCTCGTACCGAGCATCGGTACATGCTCGGTCATGGGCACCGCGAGCACGATGGCCTGCGTCGCCGAAGCAATGGGGATGACGATGCCTGGCGGCGCATCCCCGCCCGCAGTCACCTCGGACCGTATGCGTATCGCGGAGCAGACCGGCTTCCAAGCCGTGGAGATGGCTCGTCAGCGGCTGACTATCGATAAAATCCTTACGGCAGAGTCCTTCGAGAACGGCTTACGTGTGCTGTTGGCTATCGGCGGTTCGACGAACGGAATCGTGCACCTGACCGCTGTTGCTGGTCGTCTCGGGTTCGACATCGACCTCGACGCCGTTGACCGCATGGGTCGCGAAACACCGGTGCTGCTAAACCTTAAGCCGTCCGGTGAGCATTACATGGAAGACTTCCATCGCGCTGGCGGCATGGCTACGCTCCTGCATGAACTGAAGCCTTTGTTGCACCTCGACGCTATGACCGTGACTGGTCGCACCCTCGGCGAGGAAATGGAGCGCGCCGCGCTTCGAGCAAAGCGTGGTAAAACCGATGACAGACCCCATTTATCCTCAGGGCGGTTTAGCTGTTCTGCGTGGCAACCTTGCGCCCGGCGGTGCCATCATCAAGCAATCGGCTGCAACCCAGAGCCTGATGGAACACGAAGGCCGGGCGGTCGTCTTTGAAGACGTAGCGGACATGGCGAGCCGCATCGACGCCGACGACCTCGACGTCAACGCGAATGACGTCATCGTCCTTAAGCGCATCGGTCCGAAGGGCGCGCCCGGGATGCCGGAAGCGGGGTATATCCCGATTCCGAGGAAGCTTGCTCGCGCAGGGGTGAAAGACATGGTTCGAATTTCGGATGGCCGAATGAGCGGTACCGCCTTCGGCACGATTGTCCTGCACGTAACCCCCGAAGCAGCTATCGGAGGACCGCTTGCCCAAGTTCGAAACGGTGACCGCATCAAGCTGAGCGTGGCGAATCGAGAGATTTCCCTGCTGGTGGACGATGCTGAGTTGCAACGCCGAACACAGGAGAATCCGGTTTTGATCCCTACGGCCGCTCGCGGTTACCAAAAGCTCTTCCTTGATACTGTGACCCAGGCCGACAAAGGCGCGGACTTCGACTTTCTGCGAGGAACCGAGTCTCGTGGGTTTGTTCCGCGGAAGTAAAACGCGTGGGAAGGCCGCGACAACACGACAATTCTAAATCCGTCGCGTCCCTTCATTAGTACCCCTGGTTGTAACAGCAATACCAAGGAGACACCAAATGGATTCGGATACCCGTCCTTCTGTGAGGCAGGAGGGAATATCGGCCGACCGCTCGAATTTGCTTCGTAGCGCGGCGCGCAAAAACGCGTGGCGATTGCTACCATTGCTGATAGCTGCGCTTATTCTTAGTTATATCGACAAGAACAATGCAGGCTTCGCTGCACTGAC
>NZ_CAXTGZ010000722.1:0-2856 GCF_964243625.1 uncultured Caballeronia sp. | reverse complement strand
CCGCGCCGAAAAATTCGACTTCGAGGAGGGTGTCGGGAATGGCCGCGACGTTCACCGATACCAGCGGCCGCGCCGATCGCGCCGACGCGCCGTGAATGGCGTGCGCGAGCAGCTCCTTGCCGGTGCCCGTCTCACCGGACAACAAAACCGGCGAATCGACCTGCGCGGCGCGCCTCGCCTGGCGCTTGACGTCGAGGCTCGCCGTGCTCGTGCCGACAAAACTTGCAAACGTATATTTCGCGCGCCGCGCCTGTGCCAGCGATTGCCGTGTCGCGATCAGTTCCTGCTGCACGCGTGAATAGTGGGAAAACAGCGGCGTGAGCGCTTTCATTTCATCGAAGAGCGCGAAGCCGATCGCGCCGACCGTTTCGCCGAAATCGTCCTTCAGCGGCAAGCGCGTGACGACCAGCGGTTCGCGATCCGTCTCCAGCAAGTCGAGCAAGATCGGTTTGCCGGTCGTCACGACCTCGCGCATCAGGCTGTTCGGAATCACCGCTTCGCAGTCCCGGCCAATTGCGTCTTCCGGATCTGCAAACCCGAAACGCGCGGCGTAGCGCTTGTTGATCCAGACGACGCGCGCATCTTTATCGACGATAAACGTGCCTTCGCTGAAATTCTCGAAGGTCTTGAAGAGCGAATCCATCGCGCGGCGCAAAACGTCGCTGTAATCGACGGGGACGTGCGTCCAGTCGTTGAGCATCAGTGTCTCGTGGGTTTTCTCGATATCGAGACAGGGTATCTCGAAACGTGGAAAACCAGCAAGGCATTACACTACCGGCCGTTCGGCCGCGGTTCAGAAGAAATTCAGCAGAAATTTCGGATAGCTTTCCAACGGTTTTCGTCTCGATTCATGGATTTCCGTCATGAATCCGTCGCCAGGACCGGCGATTATTCCCGGAAAGCCTTGCCGCACAACGATTGGCACGGATGCTGCAATAAAGGCGCGCCCTACCCGGACCGTTCATTGCGCGCCGGGATATACAACAAAGTACGGAGACTCAATGTCGTTCATCATCGTCCTCGCCGCGCTGGCGTTTCTCATGCTGGCCGCGTATCGCGGATACAGCGTGATCCTGGTGGCGCCGCTCGCCGCCCTCGCCGCCGTCCTGCTCACTGAACCTGCGGCCGTCGCGCCGGTGTTTTCGGGCATCTTCATGGAGAAGATGGTCGGCTTCGTCAAGCTGTATTTCCCCGTCTTTCTGCTTGGCGCCGTGTTCGGCAAGGTCGTCGAATTGTCGGGATTCTCGGAATCGATCGTGGCCGCCGCCATCCGATACATCGGCAAGACGCGCGTGAATGCGGTGATCGTGGCGGTGTGCGCGTTGCTCACCTATGGCGGTGTCTCGCTATTCGTGGTCGTGTTCGCCGTCTATCCGTTCGCGGCCGAGATGTATCGGCAAAGCAATATCCCGAAGCGCCTGATGCCCGGCGCAATCGCGCTCGGCGCATTCTCGTTCACGATGGACTCCCTGCCCGGCACGCCGCAGATCCAGAACATCATCCCCACGACCTTTTTCAAGACCACGGGCTGGGCCGCGCCGATTCTTGGAACGGCCGGTTCGCTGTTCATCATCGTGGTCGGGCTGACCTTTCTCGAGTGGCGCCGCCGCTCGGTGATGGCGACCGGCGAGGGTTACGGCACGTCGCTTGTCAATGAGCCGGATCGCGTGGAAAGCGCGCAGTTGCCCAATCCGTTGCTGGCGGTCGCGCCGCTGGTGCTGGTCGGCGTTGCGAACTTCGCGCTGACGAAGCTGATTCCCGTCTGGTACGGCGCGAGTTATTCCGTCGCGCCCGATGTGCTGCCGGGCGTTCATGCGGCGATCGTCACGCCGATCAAATCCGTGGTTGCAATCTGGGCCGTCGAAGGCGCGCTGCTGCTCGGCATCTTGCTGGTCGTGCTGACGGCGTTCGGGCGCGTGCGCGAACGTTTTGCCGTGGGTACGAAAGCGGCTGTGGGCGGTGCGTTGCTCGCCGCGATGAACACCGCCTCCGAGTACGGTTTCGGTGGCGTGATCGCGGCATTGCCGGGGTTTATCGTGGTCAGCAATGCGCTCAAGAGCATCCCGAATCCGCTGGTCAACGCGGCGGTTTCCGTGAGTTCGCTTGCCGGCATCACCGGGTCGGCATCGGGCGGAATGAGCATTGCGCTCGCTGCCATGTCGGACACGTTCATCAAGGGCGCGGAAGCCGCGCATATCCCGCTCGAAGTGCTGCATCGCGTGGTCGCGATGGCCAGCGGCGGCATGGACACGCTGCCGCATAACGGCGCGGTGATCACGCTGCTCGCCGTGACCGGGTTGACGCACCGCGAGGCGTATCGCGATATTTTTGCGGTGACGATCATCAAGACCCTGGCGGTGTTTTTCGTGATCGCCGTGTATTACACGACCGGCCTGGTTTAACCCCCGGCGCGACATCTGGCAAACTTGGCGGCATCGACACCTGATGCCGCCATCCAACATCCTTTTCGACAGGACCCGCCCCATGACTTCATCCGCAGCAACTCCGCTCGCCGGCAAGACCGCACTCGTCACCGGATCGACCAGCGGTATTGGCCTCGGGATCGCCAATGCGCTCGCGCAAGCCGGCGCGAATATCGTGCTGAATGGTTTCGGCGACGCCACCGTGATCCAGAACGCGAAATCGCAGATCGAACAGCACGGCGTGAAGGCCGTGCATCATGGCGCGGATATGTCCAAGGCCACCGAGATCGAAGCGATGATCGCGTTTGCCATCGAGCAATTCGGCGCCGTGGATGTACTCGTGAACAACGCGGGCATCCAGCACGTCGCGACCATCGATACCTTCCCGGTCGAGAAGTGGGACGCGATTATCGCGATCAATCTGACCTCGGCG
>NZ_CAXTGZ010000721.1:0-2866 GCF_964243625.1 uncultured Caballeronia sp. | reverse complement strand
GACCACGGCAGCGGCGCGTTCCGGAGTTTCGAACGCCTCCACTCGTTTACCACGGACGTAAATTGCTTCAGCGGATTGCTGCGCGTGCTGGGACGAAAATACTGTCTTCAAAATAGCCTCTCCTTACGATCGTTCCGATGTCCAATGCCGATAATTCAAGGGGCAGTTCACTCGAGCGTTGGCTTCTAAGGACGCCGGGCACGAGAGGGCGAACTCACTATTCCGTCGCCAAAATCGTCAGTCAAAGGAGAAGTTTTCCACGAAGTGATGAGAAAAAAGAAATTGAGAAAGGTCAGGATCGAATGTTTTTCTCCGAACAGCAACAATGGTTGCGCTAAAGACGGTCGAGCCAAACGTCCTGCGCCTAACGATGGATGTATTTGAAAAAACCTAGAGAAGTCTTTACATTGGGTGACGTCATGCCCCAGGAAATTATTTGTCTTTTGCGGGCGCTGATACCTGCATCCCGAGAGTAAACTGACCGTGAAAGCTCAATTCACGCCGCCCGGCGCGCAACCACAAGTTCGCAACGGCAGTAGTTGATGGAAGCCGTTAAACCCTAAGATGCTTTCTTCCAGGGCCACGTAACACGTCGTTGTCCAATCCACGGAAATTTTCGCCGAGCAAGTTCCTCAAATTCTTGATTCAACAGCGCGACGCGCATTTGCACGGGTTGTGTCGCGTTAAGGACGATACGACGGTCAGTCGCCTGAGATGAAGAGGAGTGCTTACATCACAAGAGAATAGAATTGTTCGGCAGCAGTCGATGCAACGCCATCGTCACACATCTGCCCCTTGCGGATCATGTGCGCGATCTTTATGCCAGACAGGATGATGCGCGCACAACGGAAATCCTCGAACCCCATCATCGGCTTGATGATGCGGTTGATGGCCCGGTGATCCTGCTCGACGACGGTGTTCAGGTATTTGTTTTGCCGGACCTTGCTCGGCGTTAAACGCTCGGCATTGGGCGCTTCAAGTGCAGCCAGTTTCGCGCCGCTCTTGTCCACGGTAATTGTCTCGGGCTCACCGTTCTGCTCAATCGCCTTCTCGAAGTAGCGGGAGCAGCAGCCTTATCAGGATGTGCGGCAGCAGGAAATCCACCGTGTTGGCCACCTTGTCGACGGCACTATACAAGTATTTCCATTGGCCTTTGAACTTGACGTAGGTCTCATCAATGCGCCAGCTCTTGCCGACAGGCCGTTTGCGTTTGCGGAATGCTTTTTCAAACACCGGCAGCGGCTTGATAGCTCACCGGTGCACGCTCGTATGATCCGCCTCGATACCCCGCTCGGCCATCATTTCCTCGAGGTTACGTAGACTAAGTGGGTACGCCACGTACAACCGGACGCACAGCAGGATCACGTCCAGCGGGTAGTGCAGCCGCTCAGTACCTTGCTAATTCCAGCGGGCAGCGTCTTGCGCGGCGACTTCGTCTTCTCCATCATGCTCGTCATGCGTTGCGGTAGACGAATTTTACTCGACTGCGTTAATGCGACAAAACCGATTTCGTAACCCAAGCCGCCATCATTATTCCCTTCTGTTGGAGATCGTTAATTTTGGGAGTGGACAAAATATGGGGGAGACGCACCTAAGGATGGGCGACCTCTGGCGATCTGAAGTGAGGGAAGCGCTTGGCGAAGCACGTCTCCAGCCTACCGTCGAGCAGCTCCACTCGTGTTTGCAGTAGGTAGTGAGCACCTCTAAACGACCACCGCATTTGTTGACGCTTCGTGAGCCGTCGATTTATCAAATGATTCATTACCGATTCGGCCGACGCCGACGATACCCGACGGCCGTTCATACGTGCTTGTTGATAGTCGATGAGATCGCTGCGATTGTTCACCAGGAAAGTCAATAATCGACCGGCCGCGTTACTCGCTGTGCCGGCACCTAGACTGCAGAACAGTGGCAAAGATCCAACCTCAAGATTCAGGGAGGCGATGAGAGTACGTAGGATTTCAATTGCCGCTTCGCCCCGGCCTCGCCACAGCTTATCGCGCACACGATTAATTAGTCGCACGCATCGCCGCATTACCACTGGGTGCTGGTAGAGAGGAAATGTGTACGCGGACAGCGCCGAACGCACCGCGTGAAGTTTCATACCGATGTGAAACCAGTCAAGGATCCGCGGTGCAACGCAAGGCGCCACCGAAGTCACTAACGATCGCATACCTCGAGCACCGTCTGCGACCACGTCGACCAAAGTAGAATGTACCCAACCACACTGGTCGAGCGCAGCCGCGATAAGCACGCGTGTCAAGCTTGGACGCTGGAAGGCACAAGCGAACCGTCGAGCTACTACGCCCTCACACTCAACACGGCCCGCGATAACTTCGAACCTTCGCACCTCTTCCAGCGGCGGCACCGCTGTGACTACCGTGCCGTCAATTGCGAGACGCAAATGCTTCGCTCCGCTACCGTGTTGGGTTCCCGCGAACCACCCAATGTGGAACTGCTCGTTTTCAATGTGCTCTCCGCAGTTGAGCGTTTCTCTGCGAACAGTGGCGTGAGATAGTGTGTGCAACCCAGTGACGTCCGCGACATTGCGCGCGGCGGACCGGTAGGAAACGCAAGCACCTTGCTTCGCACACAGGTATGCGAGCTCCGGCGTACGTCGCCCCGGTAGCAAACTTTCTATCGGGCACTCGGAAAATCGAAGATCCGCTGAGTCAGCGTTATCGTCCAGTGGCTCGGGGGTGCACAAGCACGATATCACACGGGGCACTCGAACTTTGATATCGCCCAACGCAGTTGCAAACACTCGGGAGCGCCAGTCCTTTATGTGGCGATATCGCCCGCAATGTCTGCAGCGGCGGCGTCGAGCATCTCGACATGAACGCTTTTGACATCGGCGCGGCCAGCG
>NZ_CAXTGZ010000720.1:0-2868 GCF_964243625.1 uncultured Caballeronia sp. | reverse complement strand
GCATTTTGTTCGAATGCCGCGGACGTCGCACGTGCGGTCAATTTCGCGCGCAAGCTGGACATTCTGGTCGCGGTCAGAAGTGGCGGACATAACGTAGCCGGACGGGCACTTTGCGACGACGGTATCGTCATTGATCTGTCGAGGATGAACGATGTTACGGTCGATGCAGAGTCCCGTACGGTCCGCGTGCAAGCGGGCGCTCTGCTTGGCGACATTGATCGGAAAACGCATTTACATGGCCTGGCCGTGCCAACTGGCGTGGTGTCCAAAACAGGTATTGCAGGTTTAACGCTCGGTGGCGGCGTAGGTTGGCTCGTCCGCAAATACGGGCTTACCATCGACAACCTGCTCTCATGCGACGTCGTCACGGCTAAGGGCGAGCTTCTCCTCGCGAGCGATAAGACAAACGCGAATCTCTTTTGGGGATTGCGCGGCGGTGGAGGCAACTTCGGAATCGTGACCTCGTTTCTCTTTCGGGCTCATCCAGTCTCGACCGTGTTGGGCGGCATGATCCTTTATCCGCGGGAACAGGCAAGCGCAGTGCTTCGCCACTATCGCGGCTTCATGTCCACGGCACCCGAAGAGCTGACAGCATATGCTGCTTTGATTTCGACACCAGATGGCATGCCTGTAGCAGGGGTAATCGTTTGTTATTGCGGCGAGCTTGTCGAGGGCGAGCAAATAATCGCGCCGCTCCGTCAATTCGGCGCGCCGCTGCTTGATGCAATTGGGCCAATGCCGTTTCCTGCGCTGCAGTCGATGCTCGACGGCGCTTTCCCTGACGGAATGTTCAACTATTGGAAATCGACGTTTTTGACCAAGTTGAGCGATGAGGCAATCGACCTGATTGTTGATCACGGCAACCGAGCCCGCTCACCGCTCAGTGGTGTAACACTCGAGTTCTACGGTGGTGCTCCAGCAAGAGTCGACCATGCCCACACGGCGTTTGGGCAGCGTAATACGGCCTACAACGTTGGCATCACGGCGCAATGGAAAATCGCCGCTGAAGGCGACGAACACGTCATTTGGGCACGCTCATTTTCGGACGCGCTAGTTCCTTATTCAAGCGGTAGTAACCTGCTCAATTTCCAGAGCGACAACAATACAAGCGCAATATGCGCGGCCTTTGGCAGTAATTACCCGAGACTGGTCGAACTCAAAACGCAATACGATCCCGGCAACTTCTTCTCACTAAACCAAAACATCGAGCCTCACCATTGAGCTCGACGCAATCCAGTCAAGGCCGCTCAGTTCTGCCAAGCTGACGGCGTCGTTACCTGCGCACCGGTTGCAAGAGAGGAGATGCGAGATCCACTGCATCATCATTGGGAAGCATCGCACTGTCGGGGATTACTAAAAATGAAGAACAGACTTGGAAGAATCGCTCGAATGGCCAATTTCTTTGTTGCAGGTGCGTTTCTGAGCGCAAGCAGTCTCGCTTTCGCGACCCCAGTGACGGACAAAGCGTTCTACACGCTCATTGAACTGACTGTAGCTCGCTTGGACGTCGGCCGTGACGTCGCGCTCACGAAATGGGACACTCGAAGATTGGTAGAAGATCCGGATAGAGAAAAGCAAGTGATCTCGACTGCTGCATCAGAGAGTTCGGCCGCAGGTGTACCCGAAGGCTTTGCACGGAACTTTTTCTCGGATCAAATCGAGGCCAACAAGCTCGTGCAATACGGGCTGATGGCACAGTGGCATCGCGAAGGTAAGGCACCGGCTTCACCGCGCGCTAGTTTGACGGACCAGATCAGACCCAAGCTTGACAAGCTTCAGACCGCCTTTATCCAGCAACTCGCTTCGACCAAAATTTCGCGCTCAAAACCGGAATGCGCCGTGCAGATCTACGCGGCGACCAGCGCCTATGCCGTTGAGCGCCAACTGCCAGCGTTATATTCAATCGCTCTAGATCGCGCACTTGCCCGAGTTTGCGGCGAATAAAAGTTCGTTGGAATTAACCGGGTCACGTCTAGCGCAACCGCTATAACCTGCCCGCCGTAACGTGCTGTCAGTGCGTCAAGTTGCGACACATCGCGCGCCGTAGCGATCAGTCGATACCCGTCTCGGCGAGCATCGCTTCAGCAAGGGCGTGGCCCAGCCCCCGCGACCATCGGGTAATCAGCCATAGTTGTTTTATTGGCGATCTCCTGATCGAAAAATTTTAACGCGGCATCTTCTTGCTGCATGGATCGAGCCAATCGACGTCATTACATATTATTGGGATTGGTGCCGGTCTTGTTGCATGCGCAATAAGTCCTGCTCGTTCTTGCCAACAACAACTGCGGAGTCCGCCAATTTGGGAGCCGTCCGACAGAGCGTCGTCTTTGCAGCGGCCCTCTAGCGCACAAAAGCTATTGCCCCATGTCCAGCGGACGCGTTGTATTCGTTGATAAACGTGAACGGAAAGCCGGCCGGATTTTCCCGGTTCTCGTTGATGTTGAGTGTACGCCGTGCCAGCCTTATCTGAGCACGACCGTGACAACGGTGTTGGGGCGAGAAAGTTAGCAAACGGCCGCGCAGAACGATACCGGTCTAGATTGCATCCGAACTCCGTTATCGCCGTATGCGCATAAGCTTACGGGCGTGATAGTGCACCCTGCACAATCCCCCTTGCTTGTGCCAGCGGTTTGATGATCTGCGCATCAAGCCCGTACTGCGTCTGCAAGGCGTCGACGGGGTCCAGGAAACTCACACTAACTTTGCTCGTTTCGCTTTCCCAGATCAACAGTCGCAATGGAAGCTCCAGTGCTGCGTAGGGATTAGCTTGCATGACGGGCGTGCCTGCCTTCGGATTGCCAAACAGGATAGGTCTTGTTGGCCGCAAATGTAACCCGGATTGTTCCGCGGCCGCCGATTGGTCGATGT
>NZ_CAXTGZ010000719.1:0-2872 GCF_964243625.1 uncultured Caballeronia sp. | reverse complement strand
TATCGCGCTGACGCCGGATCACAAGTTCGTATTCGGCTACGAACATCTCGACCAGACGCTTGATTCGGATCAGGTCGCGGCTCCCGATCGTCATGTGAATTCGGGATTCGCGGGTTATGTCGGCAACGTCGGGGCAAACCAGTTCCAGGCGAATGTTCGTCGCGACCAGTATTCGGATTTCGGCGGCGCCAACAGTTATTACCTCGGCTATGGCTACCATTTCGATGCGCACTGGAAAGCCACGCTCAGCTATTCCGATGCATTCCGCGCGCCGACCTTCGACGATCTGTACTATCCGTTCAGCGGCAATCCATCGATACAACCCGAGCGCAGCCATTCGGTCGAGGCCGCGCTGCAATATGCATCGAACGCGGTGGGGATCTTGCGGCTGACCGCGTTCCAGACGCGATACACGAACCTGATCAACTACGTATCGGACGGCGGCGGTTTTTTCATCGCGCAGAACGTGGGGCGCGCGAAGGTGCAGGGGCTCGAGGGATCGTGGCAGGGGCACGTCGGGCGCACGGATGTCCGGGCGTCGTTCACGCTGCAAAATCCCGTCGATGAAACCGATCAGCAGGACCTGACGCGCCGCGCCCGGCGCTTTGCGACGCTTGCCGTGAACCGGTCGATCGGCGGCTGGCGCGTCGGCGGCGAATGGATCACGAGCGGGGCGCGCGAAGACTTCGACTCGACGCTCGGCGGTTATGGTTTGGTGAATCTGTCGGCGCGCTACGACATCACGAAGTCGTGGTACGTCGGCGCGCGGATCGACAATGTGTTCAACAAGGACTATCAGCTTGCGTATTCATACAACACGCCGCGGCGCGGTGCCTACATCACGCTTGGCTGGCAGCAGCGGTGAACGCTAAGCGTATCGACGCCCGGCGTATCGACGCCCGGCGTATGGACGCCCCGCGCGCTTTCGCAATCTGGATCGCGCTCGCCCTTGTGACGCTGGCTGTATTCGTCGCGTCGCTGGCCATCGGAAGCGTGCCGGTGGCGCCTGTGCGTGTCGTGCATGCACTTTTATCGTCATCGAATGACGTGCTCGATGAAATCGTGCGCAGCCTGCGGCTGCCGCGCGCGCTGGGCGGGTTTGCCTCGGGCGCGCTGCTTGCGATGGCCGGCGCGCTGCTGCAAGTCCTGTTGCGCAACCCGCTCGCCGAGCCGTATGTGCTTGGCGTATCGGGCGGCGCGGCGGCGTTCGCGCTCGCTGCAATGCTGTTCTCCATGTCGTGGTGGAGCGTCGATGTCGCCGCGTTCGCGGGCGCATTCTTGTCGATACTGCTCGTCCTCGGACTTGCGCGGCGCGAGCTGTGGCGGGGTGAACCGCAGGATGCATCGCCGAGATTGTTGCTGACCGGCGCGGTGATCGCGGCAGGGTGGGGCGCGTTGATTACATTGATGCTCGCCGTTGCGCCCGAGAACCGCTTGCGCGGCATGGTGTTCTGGCTCACGGGCGATCTCAACGGCGTTGCGATGCCGTGGCCCGCGTTGATCGCGTTGCTGATTGCGTTGATCGCGATTGTGCCGGCTGCGCCCCAGCTCAACGTGCTGCTGCGTGGCGACATTGCGGCCGAAGCGCTCGGCGTGCGGGTCGTGCGCTTGCGGTTGCGCGTGTATCTCGTGGCATCGCTGGCGGCGGCCGCTGCCGTTACGACTGCCGGGACGATCGGGTTCATCGGGCTCGTCGTGCCGCATGTGTTGCGGCTCGCGTTCGGTAACGACCAACGCATGTTGCTGCCTGCATCGGCGATTGCGGGCGGACTGGCGGTGATGGGCGCGGACCTGATCGCGCGCACGGTGATCGCGCCCGCACAATTGCCGGTGGGTGTCATCACGGCCTTGATCGGCGTGCCGGTGTTCTTGTGGATGCTGCTGAGGCGCACGCCATGAACGGACTTCACGTTGCTCGACTCACTTTGCGCGCGGCGGATCGCGTCTTGATCGCCGATCTGACGCAGACCTTTGCGCCCGGCGAGATGTGGTGCATCGCGGGGCCGAACGGCGCAGGCAAGACGACGCTGATTTCGGCGCTGGCGGGTTTGTCGAAGGAAGCGTCAGGCGCGATTTCTCTGGATGGCCGCGTGCTTCGCGACTGGCGCCCGAACGACCTGGCGCGTCGTCGCGCATTGATGCCGCAAGCCTCGCACGACGCCTTCAGCGCAACCGTTCTCGACACCGTCATGCTCAACCGCTTCCCGCACTTGACGGGTTGGGGTTGGGAAAGCGATGCGGATCGCAGCGCTGCGCACGCAGCTTTGGAAACGCTTGGCCTCGCTCCGCTCGCATTGCGCGATGTCCAGTCGCTTTCCGGCGGCGAACGCCAGCGTGTATCGCTTGCTGCGACCTTGTGCCAGGACGCGCCGCTCTTGTTGCTCGACGAACCTCTTTCCCATCTCGACCTGCATCATCAGATCGATTGCCTGGAAGCGTTGAGCGACTGGAGCAAGGCTCCCGGGCGCAGCGTAATTTTCTCGTGTCACGATCTGAACCTGGCCCGGCGTTTCGCGACGCACGCATTGCTGCTCGATGGCGCCGGCCACGCGCATGCCGGCCCGGTCCGCGAAGTCCTCACGCCCGAGCGCGCGAGTGTTGCGTTTGGCTATCCGCTAACCTTGATTCAGCAGGACGGACACGAAGCGCTCGTGCCCGCGATGCGCTCACCTCAACGATGAACACGACCATGCCCGAAACATTTCCCCGCGTTGAACCGCTCGACCGGTCGATGACAGCCGAGCTGCAACATGTCATCGATACAAAGACAAAACCGCCCGGCAGTCTCGGACGGCTGGAATTGCTCGGGCTTCAGATCGGGCTGATCCAGCGGACGGTGAGACCGCGTATCGAACGTCCGGCAATGATCGTT
>NZ_CAXTGZ010000718.1:0-2875 GCF_964243625.1 uncultured Caballeronia sp. | reverse complement strand
CCGTGGCACGCTGCTCGGGCGCGAACGATACGTGATGGTCGAAATTGAAGTCGCTGCCGAACGACGATACCCATTTGAAGTGCCAGCCCATGCGTTTCTTGAAGGCTTCGATCTTGCCGAGCGGCGCACGCGATACCGCGACATAAGCAACGTCGCGTTGCTCGACATGCATCAACGCTCCGTCGATGTGATCCGATACGAACGAGCAGCCGATGCATCCCGCTTCCCAGTCCGGCCCCAGCATGAAGTGATACACGATCAACTGGCTGCGTCCGTTGAAGAGATCGGCGAGCGTCTTGTGGCCGTCTGGAGTATCGAACGAATAGCGCTTTTCGACTTTTACCCATGGCAGCGCGCGGCGCTTTTCGGCAAGCGCATCGCGTGCGTGCGTCAACGCCTTTTCCTCGGCCAGATGCGCCTTTTGCGCAGCAAGCCACTCTTCTTGCGAAACAATCCGATGCTGTTCCATCTTGCGTCCTCCTCCAGTGATCAGGCGAATTCCCGCACGAGTCCATCGAGGATTTCGTTCCAGCCGGACTCATGGTTATCGCGCGCGGTTTCATCGAAGAACTGCTCGTGCGTCAGCGTGAGCAGAGTGAGCTCGCCGTCGCGCCGCAGCGTGAACGTGACGAGCGATTCCCGTTCGGGCGTGCTGCGCCATGCCCAGGTGTAGACGAGTTTCTCGTCCTGTACGACCTCCCTGAACACGCCGCTTACGTCATGCTCCTCGCCGGCCGGCGTGCGCATGACGATCCGGAAGCGGCCGCCGACGCGCACGTCCATCTCCGCATGAATCACGTCGTTCTTGTTCGGATGCATCCACTTCACGAGTTGCGACGGTTCCGTCCACGCGGCGAAGATTTTGGCGGGGCTTGCGTTGATTCGGCGCTGGAGCGTGAGACTGGGTTTGGCGGACATGGGTCTTCCTCCACAAAGGCGGCAAGGCGATCGAGTGTGTCGGTCCAGAAGCGCTCGTAACGGGCAAGCCATTGCATGGCTTCCTCCATCGGTCCGGCGGCAAGCCGGCATGCGACGGTGCGGCCCGTCTTGGTCCGCGTGATGAGACCGGCATCCGACAACACATCGAGATGTTTCATCACGGCGGGTAACGACATGGCAAACGGCTGCGCGAGTTCGCTGACGGACAGGTCCGCGCCGGCGGACAGGCGGGCGAGGAGAGCACGACGCGTCGGGTCGGCCAGGGCGGTGAATGTGCGGTTCAAGGCCGCTTCCTGATACTTAACCATAAAGTTAAGTTTATGCGGCAGTCGAAGGAAGTCAAGCACGGCACAGCAATTTTTGTGGGTTTAAGCGTTAACACGTAGCACGCGTTGTTTCAGTGGACGCGGCGGCAGGGCGGGTCGAGTTGCAGGGGTATCGACGGCTGGAAACCAGATGGTTTATCGCGTCGCGATGATCCACCGGTTCTGATCAGCGATCAACAAATGCAGCGGCGAGCCGCCGCTGCATCGGGCACGCTCATGCTCTGGCTTCGGTGCGCGTGACGGTTTGAAAACGCGTCTCGGGCATTCGGATATAAACGATAAGCGACACCGCCGCCCACGCACTCACATACCAGTAGAAATACTGTTCGTGTCCGCTCGCCTTGAAACGCAAGGCGACAAACTCGGTCGTGCCGCCGAGGATTGCTGTCGTCAGCGCGTAAGGCAAGCCGACCGCGAGCGCACGGATGCGCGCCGGGAACAGTTCTGTCTTGGCAAGCATGTGAACCGATGTAAAGCCGCTCAACATGGCGAGCCCGGCGAACGACAGCAGGAATGCGACGAGCGGATCTTTCGTGTGACTCAGAGCGGTGAACAGCGGCACGGAGAAAAGCGTACAGCACACGCCGAAACAGATCAGCACCGGGCGGCGGCCGAATACGTCGGAAGCCAGACCGAATAGTGGCTGCAGCGGCATGTAAAGCAGCAGCGCGAGGGAAGAGATGAACGTCGACGTTTCCTTGCTGAGTCCGACCGAATTGACCAGGTATTTCTGCATGTACACCGTGTATGTATAGAAGCCGACAGTGCCGCCTACGGTTATGCCCACGGCGAGCAGGAGTTGTCGCCAGTGCGCCAGCATCTCACGGCTGATCGGCGGCCCCGTTTTTTTTGCGCTCTCGGCGAACGCTTCTGATTCCATCACGTTGCGACGCATGTAGAGCGCAAATAGTGCAAGCAGGCCGCCGATCACGAACGGAATGCGCCAGCCCCAGCGGTCGATCTGCTCGGATGTAAGCAACAAGTGCTGCATGACAAGCAGAAGACCGAGCGCCAGCAACTGGCCGGCCACCACGCTCACTTGCAGGAAGCCGAGGTAAAAGCCACGCCGGTTTTCAGGCGCGATCTCGCTGAGATACGTGGCGCTCGTGCCGTATTCGCCTCCCATGCACAGGCCTTGCAGCAAACGCGCAAGGATCAGGATGATCGGTGCAAGCGCGCCGATCGTGGCATATCCCGGAGTCAAGGCGATCATCAGCGAGCCGACGCACATGCCCATGACCGACCACATGAGCGCAGCCTTGCGGCCACGTTTGTCGGCATACAGCCCGATCAGCCAACTACCCAGAGGCCGCGCGATGTACCCGACCGCCGCAATCGCCGCCGCGTTCATGAGCTGGACCGTCGGGTTATCGGCGGGAAAAAAAGCCTTGGCGAAGTAGATCGAAAAGATGCTGTAGGCGAGAAAGTCGTACCACTCGATCACATTGCCCATCAGGCCGCCGATGATCGAGCGAAGCCGCACCGGACTTGCGCGTACCTGCGGTTCGGTGTCGGGGAAGGACGCTGCACTGGTTTTCGTCACGCTGAAGTCTCCTTGTTTTCTTCGTACTGACGTGGCGGGGTTATTCGCTGTCCGCTGCGTATTGCTT
>NZ_CAXTGZ010000717.1:0-2881 GCF_964243625.1 uncultured Caballeronia sp. | reverse complement strand
AGCAAAAAGAAAACTGACCAGCAAAAGCAAAAAACGCCCAGCGATAACAAAAAACCCCACCCCCAAGCGCCAGCGCAAACCCCGCCCATGAAAGTCGCCCTGTTCGTCCCCTGTTTCATCGATGCGTTCTACCCCGAAGTCGGCATCGCGACGCTTGAGCTGCTCGAACGCCTGGGCGTAGACGTCGACTATCCCGAAGAGCAGACCTGCTGCGGCCAGCCCATGGCAAACAGCGGCGCGCAAAAGGAGGCCGCCGGCGCCGAGCGCGTATTCGCCCGCAACTTCGCCGACTACGACTACGTAGTAGGACCCTCGGCGAGCTGCATTCATCACGTGCGCGAACACCTGACGGCGATCGAGCAAACGGCATCGGTGAAAAAGGTCCGGGCAAGCGCCTACGAACTCGTCGAGTTTCTCCACGATGTCCTCAAGGTGCGCGAATTCCCGTGGGCCGAATTTCCGCATCGCGTGGGACTGCACAATAGCTGCAGCGCGATCCGGCACCTGAAGGAAGTATCGGCGTCGGAGATCAATGGCGCGCCTTTCTCCAAACCCCGTGCGTTGCTCGAAGGCGTGAAGGGCATCGAATTCGTCACACTCACCCGGCCCGACGAATGCTGCGGTTTCGGCGGCACGTTTTCAGTGACGGAAGAAGCGGTATCGGTGAGGATGGGGCAGGACAAGGTGCGCGATCACGTCGGCGCGGGCGCACAATACATCGTCTCCGGCGACATGTCGTGTCTCATGCATCAGCAAGGCTGCGCCGAGCGCCTGAAACTCGATGCACAATTCATCCACATCGCACAGGTTCTGAACGGAGCACGCGCATGAGCGACGTCGTGAAGGGAAAGAGCAAGCGGCTCGATCACGCGAAGGCGGCGGGCGCGTTTATCGCGAAAACGGATCACGTCGCTTTCCACGACAAACGCCTCTGGGACCTGCGCAGCAAACGCGATGCGCAAGCGCACGGCATGCCCGAATGGGAAACGCTGCGGGACCTGGCATCGGGGATCAAGGAGCATACGCTCTCCCATCTCTCCGATTACCTCGAGCAGTTCATCTCGCAAGCCGAGTCGCATGGCGTCACCGTGCATTACGCGGCCTCCGCCGAGGAACACAACGAGATCGTCTACAAGCTGATGTCCGAGCGCGGGTTGACCACGCTGGTGAAAAGCAAATCCATGCTCACCGATGAATGCAAGATGCGCGAGTACATCGAACCGCGCGGCATCACGGTGATGGAAACGGATCTCGGCGAACGCATCCAGCAACTGGACAATCAGGATCCGAGCCACATGGTCGTGCCGGCCGTGCACAAGTTGCGCGCGGACGTCGCCGAGCTGTTCGGACGAACCATCGGCACCGATCCCAAGAACAGCGACATCCACTATCTCGCCGAAAGCCAGCGCATGAACACGCGGCCGTATTTCGTGCGCGAGAAAACGGCGGGCATGACGGGATGCAATTTCGCAGTTGCCGAGACGGGTACGGTCGTGGTGTGTACGAACGAAGGCAACGCGGATTTGTCGGCGAATGTGCCGCCGCTGCATATTGCGTCGATTGGTATCGAAAAGCTGATTCCCAAGATTTCCGATCTCGGCGTGTTCGTGCGCATGTTGTCGCGTAGCGCGCTCGGCTCGCCGATCACGCAATACACCTCGCATTTTCGCGCGCCGCGTCCGGGCTCGGAGATGCATTACATCCTCGTCGATCACGGCCGCTCCGAGCGCCTCGCGATGGAAGATTTCTGGTACTCGCTCAAATGCATCCGCTGCGGCGCGTGCATGAATACGTGCCCGGTTTATCGGCGTAGCGGCGGCTTGTCGTATGGCTTTACGTATTCGGGGCCGATCGGCGCGATCATCAATCCGACCTACGATATGAAGCGTTTCAGCAGCTTGCCGTTTGCATCGACTTTGAACGGGAGTTGCACGAATGTCTGCCCGACGAAAGTCAACATTCACGAGCAGATCTACAAGTGGCGCGAGGTCATCGCGGCGAATCATGAAGTACCGTTCGTGAAGGCCGAAGTGCTGAAGATGGCGGGGCGCCTGCTTGCCAGTCCGACGTTGTATCGCGGCACGGTGGCGTCGCTTGGCGGCGCGCTGAAACGCTTGCCGAATTTCGTGCTGTACAACCCGCTGAATATCTGGGGCCGTCAGCGTGACTTGCCTGAAACACCGGCTGAAACCTTCCATGAGTGGTACAAGAAAAATCGCAAGGCAGCGCAGAAATGACGACAACGCGTGAAGCTTTCTTGGCCAAGATCCGCGCGGCGCAACCGGCGGGCCGTCCGCGCCCCGAAGTGCCCCTCTTCGATACCCCTCCCGGCGAGCGTCTCGAACGCTTTCGTACGGCGCTCGCCGCGATGGGCGGCACGGTAGTCGAAGGCGAATCGCTCGATACCGTGCGTGCGCTGCTGGCCGAGCGTTTCGGCGCTGATGCAATTGTGGCATCGGCGGTTGCGGGTATCGATGGAAACCGTGCGCTTTCACCCGAAATGGCGCCTGCATTGCTGCAGGATGTCGATGCCGGCGTCGTGCGTGCGCGCTTCGGCGTGGCGGAAACTGGCTCGGTGTGGTTCAGCGAGGCCGAGTACATCGTCAATTCGATCGGTTATCTCGTGCAGCATCTCGTGGTCTTGCTCGATCCGGCGCGGATCGTGGATGGTCTGCAGGATGTGTACAGACAGGATGACTTCAAAAACGCACGATACGCAGTACTGGTGACGGGGCCATCCGCGACAGCCGATATTGAAGGCGTGCTGATTCGCGGCGCGCAGGGCGTGAGATCGTTGACGGTGGTCCTGCTCGCGGCTTGAACCGACGTTCCAGAGGTACAAAACCCGTTCCGGCTTGCATTACCGGAACGGGTTTTTTAT
>NZ_CAXTGZ010000716.1:0-2885 GCF_964243625.1 uncultured Caballeronia sp. | reverse complement strand
TGTGGGTTCTCCGAAACTGGGCATAGCCCGCGATTATCGCATTTGTGCCGGTCTTCGAGCGTTCCCGGGCGGGTTAACGCGGCTGTAATGTGAAGCGCGTGCTGAATATAGTGTGACTCTTCGCGTCCCCAAAGAGGACGTTCAATCGCGTAGACGAGGAGCCGGACGTGGCCGAGAAGCTGGGATCCCCTGCAGTCGTTGCAAGTAAAACCAGCATGAACTTCCGATGGACCGTGCTGATCTGGCTGGTGGCCGGCGGCATCATCAATTACATCGACCGCGCAAGTCTTTCCATTGCAGCGCCGGAAATGATCCGGGAACTGGGTTTGTCGCGGACGCAGATTGGTCTGCTCGGCACCGTCTTCGCGTGGACCTATGCCGTGATGCAGTTGCCGGCGGGATGGGTCATCGACCGGTTCGGCGCGAAAAAAGCGTATGCAGTCGCGATGATCTGGTGGAGCGTCGCGACCTACATGACCGGCGTGGTGGGATCGGTGAGCGGGTTGCTCGTGATGCGCGCGTTGCTTGCGGTCGGCGAAGCGCCATGCTGGCCGACCTCGGCGAAAATCACGGCCGCGTGGTTTCCGAACAAGGAACGTGGTTTTGCGACGGGGATCTGGGATTCGTCATCTAAATGGGGACCGGCGCTCGCGCCTGCCGTGCTCGTTGCGCTGATGGTTGCATTCGGATGGCGCTCGCTTTTTCACGTGGCGGGTGCAGTCGGTATTGTGTTCGCGATCGTCTTCCTGCTTTTTTGTCGCAATCCGGAGCAAAGCAAGCGGCTTTCGAAAGAGGAATTTGCGTACATAGAAGCGGGCGGCGGCGGGCGCGAACGGTCCATCAGCAATTCTACGCACGAGTGGCGCGGCTTGTTCACGCATCGCAGCGTCTGGGGCATGATCCTCGGCTACTTCTGCGCGATCTGGTTGTGGAATCTGTTCCTGGTTTTCCTGCCTTTGTACCTGCTCGATCGCTTCCACATTTCGTTCGTACAGCTCGGTTTTTACGCCAGCATTCCGTGGATTGGCGGCGCCGTGGGGGAAATCATCGTCGGGTATCTGACGAAGAAAATGGTCGATCGCGGCATGGCGACGCCTATCGATGCGAAGCGCATGTGGATCGTGATCTGCGCGATCGGCGCTGCCATTTCGGCGGTGGCGATTCCGTTCGTCGACTCGTTGGGAATGACGATCACGCTGATGACGCTCGGCCTCGCGTTCCTTGCCGCGATCATTGGTGCGGCATGGGCGCTGGCGTCGGATGTCGCGCCCAAGTCGATGGTCGCCTCCGTGAGCGCGATCCAGAATTTCGGCGGTTATTTTGGCGGTGCGTTCTCGCCGGTGGTGGCAGGGTTTATTGTCGATAGAACCGGTTCGTACACCATCGCGCTGATTTCAGGCGGCGTGATAGCGGGATGTTCCGCGCTGTTCTACTGGTTCATGGTGAAGCGCGTTGTGGCAGAACGAGGCGAAGCGTAGACGAAAAAAAGCCCTTCCAGTGTGTGCTGGAAGGGCCTTGGTGCGTTACGACACCATCGCCTGACCCGATCCCAGATCGGCGCCCGTCGTCGGATCCGAACTCGGGTCTGATGCCGTGCGTGCGGCCATGGCCTGCAGCACGTCGATGTCTGCTTCCGATACCCCAACGCTTGCCAGTCCGTCACCGCCGTCCACGGCCGGCTGCGGATCTTCCACGAACTTCCAGTCGCCGCCTTCGTTCCACGGTCCGCGCAACGCCGGTTCCGTGCCTTGCGACATGTTGTAGTACACGCTTGTGAATTCGGGCTTGCCCGGCAACTTTCCTTGCGGGAAATTCGGCTGGATGGAGTGCAACGCCTTCTCGAACGACTTCTGGTGCGCGATTTCGCGCGTCATCAGGAAGCCGAGCGTGTCGCGGATGCCCGGGTCGTCGGTGAGATTGATCAGGCGTTCGTAGACGATCTTTGCGCGCGCTTCGGCTGCAATGTTCGAACGCAGATCGGCAGTCGGCTCGCCAATCGTGTCGATATAGGCAGCCGTCCAGGGAACCCCGGCCGAACTTGTCAGCGCGGGACCGCCGCCATAAAGCAGCGACGTGATGTGCGAGTCGTTGCCGTTGCCCGTCAGCGAGCGGTACAGCTCGGCTTCCTCTTCCACGCCTTCAGCAAGCTGGCCCTTGGCGCCTTTGTTCAGCATCGCGACGATCGAACCGATGATCTCGAGGTGGCTCAGTTCTTCAGTGGCGATGTCGAACAGAAGGTCCTTGCGGCCCGGATCGTCTTCACCGACTGCTTGCGTGAAGTACCGGCATGCGGCCGCGAGTTCGCCTTGCGACCCGCCGAATTGCTCGAGCATCAGGTTGGCGAGACCAGGATTCGGCGCTGCGACGCGCACTGTGTACTGCAGGCGTTTGTTATGTACGAACATGGGTGAATCTCCTTTGAGGTTAGTCGAAGCATGGCGTCGTGTTTTTCACAGACGTGTCTACGCCCGCGAATCATCGCGACGAAAAAACAGACCGGACATGTCGAGTTGCTCCGGACGGTAACGCACTCCAAACCGCGTTACACCCAATGAAGGGCGCCCGGATCTCAAAGCATCTGCAATGCTCTGGCGAACTCGCGGCGACGTCACCGCGAGGGTAAAGAAAAGGACTACGGGATTGACTTAAGCATTGGCCGTTCCCGATGTACCGCATTGCGTTTTTTGCGGTTAAAAAACTGAAAAAATTTGACGCGATGCAAAAACCAGCCTATAACCATCTCATGGGATGGTAATTGGAAGGAAAATAGAGCAATGCAGAAACTCGAAGTGGTCCGGCCGAAAGGCGGCGAGACCGAGAAGATCACGATCAACCTGGGCCCGATCGACCTCGGGCAGATCGACTTGCTGGTCGAAGAAGGCTTT
>NZ_CAXTGZ010000715.1:0-2887 GCF_964243625.1 uncultured Caballeronia sp. | reverse complement strand
CAGACCATCGTCCAGATAGCGTTCGATGGTATTCAGGTCACGAATCCCGCCGCCGAGCTGCACCGGGATGTCGCTGCCGACTTCCTTGATGATCGCGCGGATGGCGTCTTCGTTTTTAGGCTTGCCGGCAAATGCGCCGTTCAGGTCGACGAGATGCAGCCGCCGCGCGCCTCGCTCGAGCCAGAGCCGGGCCATTGCCGCCGGATCTTCGGAAAAAATGGTCGCCTGGTCCATATCGCCTTGTTTGAGGCGTACGCACTGACCGTCTTTTAGATCGATGGCCGGAATGAGCAACATAGAAATAGCGTTAAAGGAAAGGGTTGATCGAACGATTGCGAATCTGGGCGGAGCGCCGCTTTTCGCCTACCGTCTCGCTAGTGTAGTACAAGTAATGCGCACGTCACGGCTGCAAACGGCATAAGCCAAAACGTCAGAATTACGCCGCGCAGACATCACGGATTCCAGTGAACGAAGTTACGGTACAGGCGCAATCCGGCATCGGCGCTCTTCTCCGGATGGAATTGGGTGGCGAAGAGGTTATCGCGGGCAATCGCGGACGTGAAAGGCGCCCCGTACAGGGTTTCGCCGGACGTGTGCGCCGGGTTGTCCGGCACACCGTAATAACTGTGCACGAAATAGAAAAACGAGTCGTCAGGCACGCCTTCCCAGATCGGGTGGTGCTGCGCCTGACGCACACGGTTCCAGCCCATTTGCGGGACCTTGAAGCGCGAACCGTCGTCCTGCAACTGCCCTTCCAGATCGAAACGCACGACCTTGCCCGGCACGAGACCCAGGCCATTCGTGCCGTCAGTGCCGCCTTCCTCGCTCCAGTCGAACAGCATTTGCTCGCCCACGCACACGCCGAGCATCGGCTTGTTCCGCGCGGCTTCCATGACGGCTTCCTGCAAGCCCGACGCGCTGAAATGCGCCATACAGTCGCGCATTGCGCCCTGTCCCGGCAACACGATCCGGTCGGCCGCACGAATGGCTTCCGGCTGCTCGACGATCGCCACGTCCGCTTCCGGCGCCGCATGGCGCAGCGCCTGGTACACGGAGCGCAGGTTGCCCATGCCGTAATCCACGATTGCTATCGAAGTTTTCATCGAAGTCACTAAAACAACGCTATTTCAGGGAGGGGATCAACGCCTTCAATCCATTGACGATAAATTCGACCGCCAGCGCCGACAACATCAGACCCATCAGCCGCGTACCAATGTTGATACCCGTTCGGCCGACCCAGGTTGCGATCGGCTCGGCCAGGCTCATCGCGCCGTAGCACAACACGGCCAGCACGCCGCCAATCATGACGAGACCAATGCGGTCGTACCAGTGCGCCACGCTTGCAGAATAGATGATTACCGTGCTGATCGAACCCGGCCCCGTCAGAAGAGGAATGGCCAGCGGCACGACCGCGATGCTGTTCTTGATCTCGGCTTCGTGCCGCTCTTCCGGCGTGGAGCGCGCGTTGCCAGTCTGCGCGTTCAACATGTTGATTGCCATCAGCAACATGATGATCCCGCCGCCGACTTCAAGCGATCCTACGGAAATGCCGAAGAACGCGATGATTTGCTGTCCGAGCAATGCCGTCACCGCGATCACGCAGAACACCGAAATGGACGCGATCCGGATCGTGCCCGCTTTTTCCGAGCGCGACATTTCGGTTGTCAGGCTCAGGAAAAACGGAATCGCGCCGACCGGATTGATCAGCGCGAGCAGGGATATAAACGATTTGAGTAGGTTCATCGCGGGCCGTCACGGCGTTGCATGGTGCAAACCGTGGCGTTTATCCGGCTTTAGAGGCTGCCCTTGGTAGATGGAATCTGCCCGGCCGCGCGTTCGTCCAATTCCACGGCCATGCGCAGCGCGCGCCCGAACGCCTTGAAGACGGTTTCCACCTGATGGTGCGCGTTGATGCCACGCAAATTGTCGATGTGAAGCGTTACGCCCGCGTGATTCACGAAGCCGCGGAAGAATTCGATGGTCAGGTCCACGTCGAACGTACCAATGCGCGCGCGCGTGAACGGCACGTTGAATTCCAGGCCCGGACGGCCCGAAAAGTCGATCACGACACGCGACAACGCTTCGTCGAGCGGCACGTACGAGTGGCCGTACCGGCGAATGCCCTTGCGGTCGCCGATTGCCTTCGCCACCGCCTGGCCCAGCGTGATGCCCGTGTCTTCGACCGTGTGATGGTCGTCGATATGGAGGTCGCCATGCGCTTCGACGTCGAGGTCGATCAGGCCGTGACGCGCGATCTGGTCCAGCATGTGGTCGAGAAACGGCACGCCGGTCGCAAGTTTTTGTTTGCCGGTGCCATCCAGATCGAGCTTCACACGGATCTGCGTTTCGCTGGTGTTGCGAACGACTTCCGCAATGCGCATGGTATTTCCTTCGGGACTTTTAAGAGAATTCAGTGCAACGCGAGTTTCAAAGCGGCGATCATTTGCGCGTTCTCTTGCGCCGATCCAACCGTCAAACGCACGCAATTTGCCAATAACGGATGCATTTTACTCACGTTTTTGATCAAAACCCGCGATGTCAGGAGGGTTTCGAAGACGGCGGCGGCATCGGGAACACGAACGAGCAGGAAGTTGCCGGCACTCGGGAAAACCGTCGCGCCGGGCAGCGCCTTGATTGCGTCTTCCAGACGCGTGCGCTCGGCACGGAGTTCGGCGGCCTGGGCATCGAGCACGTCGAGGTGATCGAGCATGAAATCCGCGGCCGCCTGCGTCAGCACATTGACGTTGTACGGCGGGCGCACTTTATCGAATTCCGTGGTCCATGACGCCTTGCCCGCCAGATAACCCAGGCGAATACCCGCCAGACCGAGCTTCGACATCGTCCGCATCACGACTACGTTGTCGAAATCAGCAGCGCGCGGCAGCCA
>NZ_CAXTGZ010000714.1:0-2898 GCF_964243625.1 uncultured Caballeronia sp. | reverse complement strand
GAAGCAATGGCATTTCTTTTCCATTGATACCCGACATTTTCTGGCGCTTGCACAAGGTGTGACAGTCGATTCCGTGGTACCCAAAAATCCACGTGAATCCAGGATCTATGAATGGAATGGCGAGCAATTCGTTTTGTTTCAGACGCTCGACGGCACGTGGGGATACAACTGGGCATCCAAAAGTTTTGCGGGCGAGCACTACCTGGCGTACGCCGATCACTTGGGTGGCTCGCGCATCCTTAAATGGCAGGGCGAGCGTTTCGAGGCAGTTCAGATACTACCGGATCCGGGCGGCAGAGCATTTGTTTTCTTTGAGGACCATGGGGCGTTGTGGATGCTCTATGCCAACCTGATGGGATCAACCGTGCTTTATGAAATGAACGCAGAGCGGTTCATTGAACGACAGACTTTGGGCGGACCAGGCGGACGCGAATTGTGCTTGATCGACGGTGCTCTTGGCAAGTATCTGGTGCGCGTGTGCTTCATCACCGGCACGCCGCGTGACCCACATACCGCGCTTACATCGCAGATATATCAATGGAGCGGAAGCTCATTTGAACTCGCCGATGAATTCCCGACGGCTGGCGGAACAGACGCAACCGCGTTTGAAGCGAACGGAGTTCGCTACTTGGTCGTAAGCAATAGCCTTACAGAAGAAGTGCGTTTTAGGGCGGAGTCGGTGCTTTACCGATTTAACGGTTAGGCCCATCCAGCAGAACTCCTCGCCGCGATTTACCGCATGAAACGAATGCCTCTCAACGAAGAGGCAGGGCGAGATCTTGCCCAAAATAAAAAATTAACGGAGATCTATCAATGAAAGCGAAATACTTTTGCTCTGCAGTTGGCATGGTCGTAGCGTTGGGCGGCGCGAGTCAGCCTGTTTCGGCACAAAGCAGTGTCACGCTCTACGGCGTAATTGACGCGGGCGTTACCTATTTCAGCAATTTGAACGGCCACGGAACGTTCGTCGCACAAGACGGCTCGATTCAATCGAATAGGTGGGGTTTGCTCGGCAGCGAAGATCTTGGCGGGGGTACGAAGATCATTTTCCAGCTCGAAAACGGGTTTAATTTGTATAGCGGTACGCTGGTTCAGCCAGGTGTGCTCTTCAGCCGTCAGTCCTGGATTGGCGTAAATAACGCGCGTTATGGATCGTTCAAACTCGGCAAGCAATTCGATTTTTTCTGGGATAACCTCACGCAGTTTGCGATGGGCCAGTACGCGGGCCAATACTCATGGCATCCCGGCGATTTCGATCATCTGGCTGGAACGTTGCACATCAACAATGCGCTCAAATATGCGTCGTCCGTCTATCGCGGATTGTCGGTTGGTGCTCTCTACGCTTTTCCGTCATCGTCAGTATCCGCGGGAACCGGACGCGTCATTGCGTTCGGCGCCCGGTATGATGGTGGCCCTTTTCAAGCGGGTGTTGCCTACACGGATACCCACGATCTCGGTCTGAACGCGCCGTCGCAGGCCGGCACGACGTTGTTCCCGAATTTACCGGCAGCCCCGCTTGTGGGCACAAGCGTTAGTTCGATTGGGGCGGGCGCGAGCTATCGATTCGGGCCCAGTCTGACGAGGCTGCTATTTACAGACACACACTTTCGCATTCGTAACGACAACGGTTCGATGCCTGTTTATGAAATAAGCGAACTGTTCCAGTTCACACCTGCGGCAACGCTTATGGGCGGTTATTGGTATGCCAAACTGAGCGAACAAAAGTTCCAGAATGCGACGTTGCTGTTTGACTATGCTATCTCAAAGAGAACTGACGTTTATGCAAGCGGCAGCTATCTGCACGCATCGGGAGGCGCTGCGCCTGTATTTTTGGGAGGCGGGTCCGCGCCAATTTTCTTGAACGGAAGCTTGGTAGGTACGGGCGACTCGGCAAAGGCCATCCGCGTCGGTATGCGGACGCGGTTCTAAATCAACGTCCCGCCCCGCGCGCAAACAATCGGCAAAAAAAAGCTGACGCTGGGCTCGCCCTGCCGCGTGTAGGTGTAGTGAAAGATCGTTTGAACAGGAGTGGCGAGCGCTTACACTGCAGAAAAGGGTCTCCTCTTTCAACAAGCATACTTCCCCGATACGGGTCCGCGAAATGACGATCAGGCTGTTGCCGAAAAACTCAGCGAAGTGGTAACGCACTCGTGTTCTTGATTTCATCTAGACACACCGTTGAATTGACACTGCTTACACCCGGGATACGCATGAGCGTGTCCAATAGGAAGATCGATAGCAACTTTAAGTCGCGTTCCACAACTTTTAGCATGTAATCGAACTCACCGGTGACTGAGAAGCACTCCTGTATTTGAGGCAAGTCTGCGACGAGATTTATGAATTTTCCAAGATCCCGGATATGTCCGCGTTCCATAGTCACTTGTATAAATGCAACCACACCAAGCCCTAGGGCTGAAGGGTCTAGTCGGGTCTCATACCTCTTGATTAGACCAATCTCCTCTAAGCGACGGTGTCTCCTCAACGTTTGGGCGGGTGACAGCTTAATTGCGTCTGCGAGTTCCAAGTTTGTCGCTCGGCCGCCTTCCTGCAGCGCCTCGAGCAGTCGAACGTCGATACGGTCAATGATGACTTTTTCCATGGCGACCAACATCCTCGAAAATGAAATTTAGTTGTGAATTGTCACCGATTACGGATCGCTATTGAAATCTTATTTCTCTGGCAATTGACTACACTTAGTGCGTGCCAGAGCCCTGATTTGGAGATCCATGTCCTAGCAGCTCGCAGCTAGATAGAAAGAAATTAAGTTTCGACACTCGGCATCACAGATTGCACAAGTGCGCTATCTATTCTTGACACACAGGTCATCCTTGACCACCAAAACACAGCACATGAGGTATAGCCGTGACTGATTTGTTTGACAATCCGATGAAATTGATG
>NZ_CAXTGZ010000713.1:0-2898 GCF_964243625.1 uncultured Caballeronia sp. | reverse complement strand
CGCCGCGCACCATGCGCCGAGCGTCGGTTTCATGCAGCCCTGGCGCTTCGTGCGCGTGACCGATCGCGACGTACGCCTCGCGTTGCACGACATCGTGGAGACGGAGCGCCGCGCAACGGCCATGGCGCTCAACGAACGCAGCGATGAATTCATGCGGCTCAAGGTCCAGGGCATTCTGGATTGCGGCGAGGTGCTGGTCGGCGGCTTGATGGAAGACCGCGAGCGGCATATCTTCGGCCGCCGCACCCTTCCCGAAATGGACCTTGCGTCAGTGGCGTGCGCGATCCAGAACATGTGGCTCGCGGCACGCGCGGAGGGGATCGGACTGGGGTGGGTATCGCTGTTCGATGTCGCGGCGTTTCAACGTCTGCTGCATATGCCCGCCGATGCAAAGCCGGTTGCCATTCTCTGCATTGGCCACGTGGAACACTTCTACGATGAACCGATGCTGCAAGCCGAGGGCTGGGCGAAACGCGTGCCGGCAGCATACTGTTTGGAAGAAAACCGCTGGCCTGATGCGGCCTGCGAAGCCCGGGCCAGCCGGTAATCGACTGAGCACGGGCTGGCAGTTGCCTGTTTAATGCGTCTTTTGCAGCGGCAAGTAAGCCATTCAGGGCTTGTCACGGATTCCCGTGGCAACGGCTGTAAGTCGCACGTCGCTATAAAGCCCTTTTCCTTGCCCGACATCAAGCTCGCGATGTAATATGACGTCTGATAACGTATGAGCATGTTGCATACTAAGGTTTTCAACTCAGGCCGCAATTCGAGCAATTACGCAAGAGGAAGCCCCGTCATGACAGCGCCCGCACAGACCCCGCTCTACTCGCCCTACCAGCCGCTCCCCAATACGTTTCGCCAGTCAGTCCTGAACCAGGAAAAACAGATCGGCTGCTGGGCGTCGCTCGGCAGCCCGATCACGACCGAGTTGCTGGGCGTGCTGGGCTTCGACTGGATCCTGCTCGACGCCGAGCACGCGCCCAATGACGTCCTCACGCTCATTCCGCAGCTCATGGCGCTCAAGGACAGCCGCAGCGCGCCGGTCGTGCGACCGCCGGCCAATGAGAGCGTGGTCATCAAACGGCTGCTCGACAGCGGCTTCTTCAACTTCCTGATTCCGTTTGTAGACAGCGCGGCGGACGCCGCCCGCGCCGTCGCCGCGACCCGTTATCCGCCGCAGGGCATTCGCGGGGTATCGGTAGGACACCGCGGCAATAAATACGGCACCGTGCCCGATTACCTCACCACGGCCAACGACAACATCTGCGTCATCGTGCAGATCGAGAGCCGCAAGGCGGTCGAATCGATCGATGAAATCCTTGCAGTCGAAGGTGTGGACGCCGTGTTTCTCGGGCCATCGGATCTGGCGGCATCGTACGGACATCTTGGCGACGCGAATCATCCGGACGTGCAGAAAGCCATTGCGCATGTCTTCGATCGCGCCCGCGCAGCCGGCAAGGCGAGCGGAACGCTTGCACCCGTGCAGGCCGAAGCCGAACGTTATCTCGCGATGGGCTGCCAGGTGATCGCCGTGTGCGCGGACATGGGCTTGCTGCGCAACGCGGCACAAGCCGTGCAGAAACATTTCATGCAGAAGTAAAGTGACAGTGACATCTGCGAACCCGCATTTTTTTGGAGGATGACATGCAAAAAGCTGGTTTTATCGGACTCGGGATCATGGGTAAGCCCATGGCTGAAAATCTCGTCAAGAACGGCGTCGCGCTTGCGGCGTTCACGCGCAGCGGCGTGCCGGCCGAGCTGACGCAAGCTGGTGCTGTCGCCTGCGACAACCCCGCAGCGGTCGCCGCGCAAGCCGATGTGATCTTCGTGATGGTGCCGGATACCCCCGATGTCGAGCGCGTCCTGTTCGGCGAGAACGGCGTGGTCGCGGCCTTGCGCCCGGGCCAGATCGTGGTCGACATGAGTTCGATCTCGCCCATCGCTACACGCGAATTCGCGGCCAAGGTTCGCGAGCGCGGCGCCGAGTATCTGGACGCGCCGGTGTCGGGGGGCGAGGTGGGCGCGAAGGCGGCGTCGCTGACGATCATGGTGGGTGGTTCGCAAGCCACGTTCGATACCGTCAAACCGCTCTTCGACATGATGGGCAAGAACATCTCGCTGATCGGCGAGGTGGGTGCAGGTCAGGTCTGCAAGCTCGCAAACCAGGTGATCGTGGCGGCGACTATCGAAGCGGTGGGTGAAGCCCTGCTGCTGGCATCGAAGGCCGGTGTGGATGCCGAAAAAGTGCGCAAGGCGTTGATGGGGGGATTTGCATCGTCACGCATTCTGGAAGTGCACGGCGAGCGCATGACCAAGCGCACGTTCAATCCGGGCTTTCGCATTGAACTGCATCAGAAGGACTTGAACCTGGCATTGTCGACGGCGCAATCGCTGGGTGTATCGCTGCCGAATACGGCGACCTGCCAGGCGCTTTTCAACGCATGCGCGGCGCATGGCGGGAAGGCCTGGGATCACTCGGGCATGGTTCGCGCGCTCGAGTATCTCGCCGATCACGAGATCGGCCAGGGCACCGCCAACTGAATCTTCAGCGCATGAACAAGGGCATCGCGAGGTAAAACGCGACGCCCTTTTTGCTTCTTTCCCGCTTAACCCTTCGTCACGCTCGCCGGCAAATCGCGGCCGTGGAACTTCTTGTAGATCGCATTCAACTTGCCGTTCTTCATGTTGGTGACGACCCAGGCGTCGATCCATTCCTTCAGTTTCGGCTCGCCCTTGCGCATCGCGATGCCCAGATCGAAATCCTTCTGGTCGAACTTCTTCTCCATGTTGAGCTGCGGCGCGCGCTTCTGGATCTCGCCCAGGTTCGCCGGCGTGCTCGACCAGATCTCGACCTGGCCGGTCACGACCGAGGTGATCAGCGTCGCGTCGTCCTCGTAGCGC
>NZ_CAXTGZ010000712.1:0-2904 GCF_964243625.1 uncultured Caballeronia sp. | reverse complement strand
AACCAAGGCCACTGATCAACCCCAAAACTACCAACGAGAAGCAGTTTGAATTTTATGTGTCGAGGCGACAACTAGCTTGAAATCCTCCGCGGGCGTGGCAGATGCTCCGTGGGTAGAGCACGGCACGGCCTCGGTTGGCGGCGTGACGTACAACGTGTATCAGAATTCAGCTGCTCACGCAGACCTGCTGATTCAGCAAGGCGTACACGCCGTCGTACATTGATTTGATCGTTATCTCGCATTTGCCTGAGGGCTGACGCGAGGTGTGTCGAGTTGAACGAAGCCGTTCCGGGTGCTCCCGGAACGGCTTCGCTTATTTGGCCTTACGCTCCTTGTTGGCCTGCGCTACGACAGACGCCGCCAGCGTCCTGGTGTCCTTCGAATATTTGTCGCTATGGAGAACGAGCGAGGCCTTGTGCTCCATCTGAGCGCCGGTCTGGTTCTTCGTATGCGTTTGCGATAGCGCCGATGCAGCAAGACTCTTTGCAATGGCCGACGCTTTCGGATCATGCAACGTCTTCGATGCGAGTGTTGCGACGGCTTTCGACGTTTGCTTTGTATTCACCGACATGTCTTTCCTCTCTGGTTGAATGAGCGCCGACCATTTCCCGGCCGGTTCCCCAGTCTTCCCGTCGCGGACATCGACATCTATACGATTCGTCCTATTTACACGCGTGGTTTTATAATCTCCCGCATGCTGAATACCCTTATTGTGGCGCCTGGCAACTGGCGCATCCGTCCGCTTCCCACGTTCACCGCCGACCAGAAAGACTGGCTCACGCGCGGCGGCTCGCTCACTGCACATCTGCGTGCACTCGGCACCGTCACCGTCGATGTCACCCGCGAAACCGTCAGCCAACCCTGGCGCGATGAATCCAGCGCGTTGAACATCACGCCGCGCACGCCGGTATGGACCCGCGAAGTCGTGCTGAAAGTGGAAGGCGTGCCGTTCGTCGCGGCACACAGTATCGTGCCGCTTAATGTCAGTTCGGGCGTGTGGCAAGCGATCCGCCGTTTGAGGACGCGTCCGCTGGCCGAACTTCTATATAGCGACAGCAGCGTCTGGCGCTCGCCGCTGACGTCGCGCAAGGTGACGGCGCGTGATCCGCTCTACAGGCTCGCGGCCACACAAACGCATCATGAAGCCCCCCATACCTTCGTCGCGCGCCGTTCCGTGTTCGTGAGAAAAAGTGCGCCGCTGATGGTCACCGAATGCTTCCTGCCCGCGCTCTGGTCCTTCCTCGAGCGTTGCGAAGAATGCTGAAAGGCTTTCCGCCCATCGCCGATAAAAACACGCACACGCTGATACTCGGCAGCTTCCCCGGCGTGGCGTCGCTCGATGCCGCGCAGTACTACGCCCATCCGCGCAACCAGTTCTGGCGGCTGGTCGGAACGGTGATCGGCGAGCCTTTGCACGAGCTTGCCTACGATCAGCGCGTTCTCAAGCTGCTTGAACATGGCATCGGCTTGTGGGATGTGCTTGCGGCGTGCGAGCGCGAAGGCAGTCTCGACACCGCGATCCGTCACGCGAATCCCAACGACTTTGCCTCGTTCCGCCTTCACGCGCCGGGCTTGAAAAAGCTCTGCTTCAACGGCAAGACATCCGGGCGTTTCGAACCGGTGATCCGCGAGGCAGGCTACGAAACCCTGGTCCTGCCGTCGTCGAGTCCGGCGAATGCTATCCTCTCGTTCGATCAAAAATTGCGCATCTGGCGCGACATCCTCAAATGACCCAATTAATCAAACGCGCGTCGGCTGAAGCGCGCGCGTTCGGCGGCAAGCGCCAAGAAAAAAAGCACGATAAAAAGCAGGCCAAGCGCGCAAAGCGCGATCGTGATGACGACCTTGAAAACGCGCCCCGTATCGATGCACCTCGCAAACCGCGCTTCGCGCCCGTGACGTTCTCGGAAGAGGGCGGCGTGCGATTCCTGCATTTCGGCACCGAATGGGTGCAGGGCGCGATGCGCCTGAAGAAGCCGAATCACATCGAACTTGAATACGCGCAGCAGATGATGGCGTGGCTGTTGTTCATCGAAACGCCCAAACGGGTGGTGCAGCTTGGTCTTGGCGCGGCTGCACTGACTAAGTTCGCGCACGCGTTCCTGAAGCGCGCGAAGGTCGAGGCGGTCGAGCTGAACCCGTCGGTTGTGATCGCCGCGCGCACGATGTTCGAGCTACCCAACGACGACGCGCGCCTCACCATCCACGAGCAGGACGCCTACGACTTCGTCAACGACGCCGCGAACCACGGCAGCATCGGCGCATTGCAGATCGATGTCTACGATGCCACCGCGCGCGGCCCCGTGCTGGACAGCGTCGCGTTCTATCGTGCGTGCCGGGCTTGCCTGACGCCGGCGGCGGGCGTGGTGACGGTCAACCTGTTCGGCGATCACCCGAGCTTCGTGCGCAACATGAAGCGCCTGAACGAAGCCTTCGATGGCCGAGTGCTCGCGCTGCCCGAAGTCCACGACGGCAATCGCATTGCCATCGCGTTTGCGGGACCCGCGCTCGATGTGCCGTACGCGCAACTCGAACAACGGGCAAAGCTCATCGAAAAGGAATTGAAGCTGCCCGCGCGTCAATGGGTCAAGGCCTTGTCGATCAGTACGGAAGCCGGCAATACACCCAACTTTTCCATCTAGATCCAGCAGCGAACCCGCCGCCCTGACAGCGGTCGATAAAGCAAAAATTACATAATGCTTTCTCTACCCATTACGGTTCGGGTTCGCCCTGCTTGACCCACTTTTAGGCGTCCATATACTCCACGTGTTATTTCGGGGCGCTATTAGGCTGGCGCCTTGCCGCGAGATCCGCGCAGGTCCCAGTCCAGCAGCAATTTAAAGAGAAAAGAGGAGACCGTCATGGCTCAAGATGCGGTGACCGCCACTGGTCAGGTCCGCAACA
>NZ_CAXTGZ010000711.1:0-2915 GCF_964243625.1 uncultured Caballeronia sp. | reverse complement strand
AGTATTTCCGCTATGTTGGAAATGCGCTCAAGGGGGACCTTGGCCAGTCGATCATCACGAACACCAGCGTCATGGGCGAGTTTCTCGCCCGCTTTCCGGCCACGGTCGAGCTTTCCATTTGCGCGATGATGTTTGCCCTCGTCATTGGTTTGCCCGTCGGCGTCGCAGCTGCTTTGAAACGCGGCACGATCGTCGATCACGGCGTTATGGGCACGGCGCTCACCGGTTACTCCATGCCGATTTTCTGGTGGGGCTTGATCCTCATCATGTTGTTCTCGGCGAAGCTCGGCTGGACGCCGGTTTCCGGGCGTATTGCGGTGGAATACGACATTCCCGCACGCACTGGCTTCATGCTGTGGGATTCGCTTTTCTCCACCGATGATGGCGCGTTCAAGTCCGCCGTCGGCCGCACGATCAAAAAACTTCCTTGGACGGTTCGTTCCAGGTAGACCGAGTCCATGAAATCTTTCATTCTCCAACACGCACGGGATGTTCCATGTTTCCTGAAATTGAGCCTTACGAAAGCGGGTATCTTAATACTAGTGACGGACATAACGTTTATTGGGAGCGATGTGGCAATCCTAGTGGAAAACCTGCACTCTTCTTGCATGGTGGACCCGGTGCCGGGTGCAGTAAGGACCATCGTAGGTTGTTTGATCCAGCTCGATATAACGTCTTGCTGTTCGACCAGCGGGGCTGTGGCCGATCGACCCCACACGCTAGCCTTTTCAATAACACCACCTGGCATCTCGTGTCAGATATCGAGCGCCTCCGCGAGATGTCAGGCGTCGAAAAATGGGTCGTGTTCGGGGGCTCGTGGGGAAGCGCATTGGCCCTTGCGTATGCTGAAACATATCCCGAGCGCGTCAACGCGCTGATACTTCGTGGGATTTGTACGCTGCGTCGTGCTGAGTTGCTCTGGTTGTACCAAGAGGGCGCATCATGGTTATATCCCGACGCGTGGGAAGATTACCTCTTGCCAATTCCGGTTGCGGAGCGGGACGACATGATGGCGGCCTACCATCTCCGATTGATGGGCGACAACGTGAATGAACAACTCGAGGCGGCAAAGGCGTGGAGTATTTGGGAAGGTCGCACAGTCACGTTGCTGCCCAATCAGGAGGTCGAGCAAACCCACAGCGATCCGCATTTCGCCCTTTCTTTCGCCCGGATCGAAAACCATTACTTCAAGAACAAAGGCTTCGTGGAAGAGGGGCAATTGCTGCGAGATGCTTCTATCCTTTCCAACATCCCTGGCGCGATCATTCAAGGCCGCTATGACTTGGCAACGCCAGCGCAAAGTGCATGGGAACTGTCAAAAAAATGGCCGAAGGCTTCGTTCCAGATGATTGGTGCCGCCGGCCATGCGTTCAATGAGCCAGGAATTTTGGAGGCGTTGATCGAAGCAACAAACCGTTTTGCGGATATCTAATATATAAACGTCTCACCCGTCCTTGCCATGCTTTACTTGGTAGTACTGGCGCGCGATCTGAGCGCCGGGCCGGAACGCAGCAGCAAACTTGAAAAATCACAATGGACGAGCGCCAGCCGTGACACATCTTCCGTGAGCCCGTAGGCCCGGTCGCCGCGGTACATTGACACATATTGAACCGGGGGCAACGCGGGCTTCGTTTGGATGACGCTCAGAGCTCCATCGTCGACCAGGTACTCAAAGCTCTGACGAGGCAAATAGCTGATTCCGAGGCCTGCCAGCGTTAATCCGATTTGTGCGATTAGGTTATTGCTTGTCAGGAGCTTGGACACGACGACGCCTTGCTGTTGCAAGAATTTCCCGTATATCGCGCCGGTTCCCGACTGTGTGCCTTGTGTCACTATAGGAAATTGCGAGATAGCCTCTAGAGGCAGCGGGCTTTGCCGCGGTACCATATCCGGCACGCACATCCAGGCATTCTCAACAACCGCCAAAGGCGTGGTGACAAATTGCTCAGTGCCCGTCGCTTGTGGAACGATCACAAAATCGAGCATGTCTGATGCCAGACGATCTCTCAAGGTTGATCCGAGCTCGACTTCCGCCTCAACCGTCACCTTTGGATAGGCCTCTTTGATCGCGTTGACAAGGCGGGGAAGCCAAGTGAGCGCAGTCAACTCGGTTACGCCGAGACGTAGCCTTCTTACGAGTACAGTTTTCGCACTGACGGACTCCACCACATCGTCGCGTTTTTGCAGCAATTCTTTCGCATGAGCAAATAGCTCTTCGCCTTTATCCGTCAGTCGAGCAGTGCGATGGGTACGGTCGAACACTTCAATATCGAACACACTCTCAAGCTCCTGGATTCGCTTCGAGATTGCAGACTGGCTGGCGTTCAGTTTGCCGGCCGCCGCCTCGAACGAACCCAACTGAACGATCCAAAAAATCGCTTCCATCTGCTTAAAGGTGAACACCGTACTCTCCATGAGCAAAAGCGATAGTTTAGGATAAAAAAAAAGCGCTTTTGTTGAACGTTTTGGTAGCTTATCGTTTCCCTAACGAAGAAGTAAAGGGTCATCATGCCGGGTGCGATATGTCTTTATTAAAGTTAAGTTACCTCGGTACATCTGCCATCCTTTGTGAAGTCGTGGGACCTCTTGACCTAAGCATTCAAGGGCAGTTTTGGGCGTTGGCTCGTCTCATACAGGGATGGCCTGGCGTTGACGAGGTGGTGCCCGGTATGAACAATTTGATGGTCGTTCTTCGGAGGGGCGAGTGTGATCATCAAGCTGTCCTGGAGGATATCCGAAAAGAGTGGACTCACTTGGCGCCACTGACGGTAGAAGGAAAATTGGTCGACATTCCGGTCGTGTACGGTGGCGAGATGGGCAGGGACTTGGAGATGGTGGCGCACCGTGCTGATATGGCTTTGGCAGACGCTGCCGCGTTGCACATCGTAGAAACGCATCATGAGCGCGGTGATGGT
>NZ_CAXTGZ010000710.1:0-2935 GCF_964243625.1 uncultured Caballeronia sp. | reverse complement strand
ATCACCACCTCGCCGGGAATCGCGTTGCGGATGCCATCGGTGAAAAGCTCGGTGCAGGAAACGACCGCAGGCACGCCCGGTTCCACGCTTCTCGATACAACCGTCTGCAACGCCAGCACGATTTCCGCCGCAATCACAATCGGGTCGATCGTCATATGCGGTCGTGCCGCGTGGCCGCCAACTCCATTGACCCGGATCACGAAGTTGTCTTCGCTCGCCATGATTCCACCGGCGCGCGTCGATATGGTGCCTGCGCGAAGCCCTGGAATGTTATGAACGCCGTAGATTTCATCGACGGGAAAACGTTCGAAAAGCTTGTCGGCGATCATCGCCTTCGCGCCCTTCCCGTGTTCTTCCGCCGGCTGAAAGATAAAGCGCACGGTGCCGTCGAAGTCGCGCCGCTCGCACAGCAACTTCGCGGCGCCGAGAACCATGCTCATATGGCCGTCGTGACCGCATGCATGCGACTTCCCCGCATGAACCGATGCATGGCCGCGCTCAGGCGCCTGCTCGTGGATATTCAGCGCGTCCATCTCGGCACGCAGGCCGATCACGCCGGGCCCGTCGCCGCAAACAAGGTTCGCGACAAACCCGGTCCCGCCGATACCCCTCGTCACCTCCAGCCCAAGACCTTCGAGCACGCCGGCCGCGAACACACTCGTCTCGTGTTCCTCGAACCCGGTCTCCGGCACACGATGAAACCAGTGCCGCCACTGCGTCAATTGCTGCTCGAAATCCATCTCGGGTCTCCACTGCCATGTATGGACTCCAGTATAAGAACCCGGCATGAGAGAAAATCCCGCGAATACGCCTATCGCCGATAATTCGATTCTATTTCCGGCGTTCAGACTCAAAGAACACTGCATCGATCAAACAGGACCCGCATATGGCACTCGATCGGCTCGACGTCCGCATCCTCAACTTGCTGCAAGAAAACGCGGCCACGCCGTTGCGCGTGATCGCAACCGAAGCCAACGCATCGGTCGCGACATGCCAGCGCCGGATCGCGCAACTCAAGGCGGACGGAGTGCTGCTCAAGGAAGTCGCGATTGTCGACCGCATGCGCGTGGGCCGGCCGCTGACCATTTTTGTATCGGTGGAACTGGACAAGCAGAACGATTCGCTCCTGCGCGCTTTCGAGCGCCGCATGATGAGCGAAGGTGATGTGATGGCGTGCTACGAGGTGTCGGGGGAATTCGATTTTTTGCTGATCGTGAATTCCGCCTCGATGGAGACGTATCACGCGTTCACGCGAAGGCTCTTTTCATCGAACAACAATGTGCGCAACTTCAAGAGCAACTTCGCGATGAACTGCTCGAAGTTCGAGACGAAAATTCCCCTGGATGATCCAGAGGAATCAGCTTAACGCCTGATACTTGCTACAAAGGTCGCGATGCGGTCGCATGCTTCGGCGAGACGCGCTTCATCGAGCACGAAGCCCAGCCGCACGAAACCTGCCGCGGTTTCTCCGAACGCACTGGCATCGAGCACCGACACACCCTGCGCCCGAAACAACTGCCAACTGAAATCGTAGGCGCTCAAGCCCGTGCCGGTTACGTCGACCATCATGAACATGCCCGCCTCCGGCAACAGGCAATGCAAGCCTGGCACATCGCGCAGACGATCGAACACAATGTCGCGGCGACGTCTGTAGATCTCGCGCATGTCCGCGACGATCTGCGGGCGGTTTTCGAGCGCGGTCATTGCGGCTTGCTGGATGAAGCCCGGCAAACCGTAGAGCATGCATAGCGCCAGGCGTCCAAGGTGTTCTACAAGCGTCTTCGGACCGATCACCCAGCCCACGCGCCATCCCGGCATTGCATGGGATTTCGACAAGCTGCCGATCGTCACGGTGCGCTCGGCCAAGCCGTCGAGCGAGGCAATGCTGACATGCTCGCGATCGAATGTGAGGTCCGCGTAGACCTCGTCCGAGACGATCCACAGATCGTGTTTTTTCGCCAGCGCCGCGATACGTTCAAGATCGGGACGCGGCATCACGACACCCGTCGGGTTGCACGGCGTGGCGAAGAAAATGGCTTTGGTGCGCGGCGTGATGGCGGCTTCGAGCGCGTCGCAATCGAGATGAAACGCCTTCGCCGGGTCTACCGCCACGGGTACGAGCGTCGCGCCGGTGACACGCACGCTGGCCTCGTAAGTCAGGTACATCGGCTCGGGCACGACGATTTCATCGCCTGCTTCGCACAAGCATAACGATGTTGCGAAGAGTCCGTTCTGCGCGCCCGCGACGACGATCACGTTGTTTTCATCGATACCCTGATTGCCGGTCTGCTGCACGTGATCCCGCGCGATCGCCGCACGAAGCGGCGCACGTCCCACCACATCCGCGTAATGCGTATCGCCTTCGCGCAATGCACTGACCGCGCGATCGACGATGACTTCGGGCGTCGCGAAGTCCGGGTCGCCGACGCTCAGAATGATGACGTCTTCGCCCTTGTTGAAGGCTTGCTGCGCCGCGTGATGAATTTCCCACGCGGCCGTGCGCTTGCCTTGCAGACGCTCGACGAGATTCGAATACTTCATGCGGCCACTCCCTTGAAGTGAATCGTTGGATTATAGCGGCGGTCTATCGGCCGTTCTTATTGGCCGTGCCGAGGTTCGTCGCGAGATAAGCCAGCAATGCCTGGACACGCGAAGAGCGGCCTTTGCGCGATGGCACCAGTGCGATGACCGGCGCGCTGCCAAAGTCCCACTCGCCCAGAAGCCGCACGAGCTTGCCCGATGCAACCGCGTCCGCCACGTCCCATTGCGAACGAAGCACGAGCCCCAAACCATCTTCGGCCCAACGACGCGCAACACTGCCGTCGTTGGTACTGAATGCAGCGGTGACACGCAGTGCGAGCGGTGTTGAATGCTTGGCGCCGGTCTGCGCGCGCCTCCGGCGCACCCGCCAGAGCGTCACGTCTTCATCGTTTTC
>NZ_CAXTGZ010000709.1:0-2941 GCF_964243625.1 uncultured Caballeronia sp. | reverse complement strand
AGAAACGAGATTATGTAGAACGTTTCGCTTTTCGTCAACAGGTTTTTTACCGCATCGTGACAAACTCCAAATCACGACCACCTGGACCTCAATTCCCTGCGAGGGCCGTCCTGCATGGCTCTCCAGCTACCGGAATAGAACTGCGAATCCCCTACTTCCCGCTTCTCTTCGCCTCACCCAGAAGCGAAGAGGCCGAATTCTAGTGTGCCCTCACGGGTTGCGCAAGGGGTTTGTGAAAAGAATATCAAGCCGCAGGCCTTCCCTGGGGAATGGATCAGGAACGCGGCGTAAGCGCTGCGTCGAGGGACGCAAAGTAAAAACCCCGCGGACCGTTGCCGGGCGCGGGGTTTAATTACATCTGACTACTTCTTGAAGCTAATCTGGTGCCGGCTGCAGGACTCGAACCCGCCACCTTCTGATTACAAATCAACTGCTCTACCTGATGAGCTAAGCCGGCGAAGTCAGCGATATTACTTCATTTGACGACCTTGAGGTGAGCCCGGCCAGTGGATTTTGATCCATCGTCGTCGGGAGGCAACTCGTCGTCATCTCGTGTTGACGCGGCCGGTTCACGGCGTTCTATGCGCTCGGCGCCGCTCTCGTCCGGACCCAATTCCGATGAACGCGGTCCATCCAGACCCGAGACATCGGGCGCCGCGCCCAGTGCTGCGGGATCGACCGGAAACGCCATGCCCTGGCCATTTTCACGCGCGTAGATAGCGAGCACGTTGGCGACCTGCACCTCGATCTTGTGCGACTTGCCGGAAAACCGCGCGCTGAACTCAATCCACTCATTGCCCATCTGCAACTGGCTCGTCGCCTCGAAGCTGATGTTGAGCACGATCTCGTCGTTACGCACGAATTGCCGCGGCACGCGCGTTCCGTTATCCACACGAACTGCTATGTGCGGCGTGAAGCCGTTATCCGTGCACCACTCATAGAGCGCGCGCAACAGATACGGCTTGGTGGAGATTTCTTGCATCGGCTTGTCCTCTATCGATGCGAAACGCCGCCAGTCGACCCGGCGCGCTCCGCGATCGGATACGTCAGCGACGCATCACTTTTTCCGAAGGCGTCAGCGCTTCGATATAAGCCGGCCGGCTAAAGATCCGCTCGGCGTACTTCATCAAGGGCGCGGCGTTCTTCGACAGCTCGATGCCATAGTGATCCAGGCGCCACAGGAGCGGCGCAATGGCGACGTCGAGCATGGAGAACTCTTCGCCGAGCATGTACTTGTTCTTGAGAAAGATGGGCGCAAGCTGCGTCAGGCGATCGCGAATCGCGTTGCGCGCCTTCTCGTGATTCTTTTCGGCGGCTTTGCCCTTTTCGTTCTCGAGCGTGCCGACGTGCACGAACAGCTCTTTCTCGAAATTCAGCAGGAACAGCCGGGCACGCGCGCGCTGGACCGGATCGGCGGGCATCAGTTGCGGATGCGGGAAGCGCTCGTCGATGTATTCGTTGATGATGTTCGATTCGTACAGGATCAGGTCGCGTTCGACCAGAATCGGCACCTGGCCGTACGGGTTCATCACTGCGATGTCTTCGGGCTTGTTGAACAGGTCAACGTCGCGGATTTCGAAGTCCATGCCCTTTTCGAACAACACCAGCCGGCAGCGCTGGGAGAACGGGCAAGTAGTGCCGGAGTACAAAACCATCATGATTAAAAGTCCCTTCAGAAAACATAAGGGCCAGCGTGCGAAAAGCGCCTTCTGCGAGGCGCTTTGTCGACGCTGACCCACACCGATCGCGGCGTGTTATTTAATCTGCTTCCAGTATGCCGCGTTGAGGCGCCATGCCAAAAAGCTCAAAATTCCCAAGAACATCAGGACCCAGACGCCCAGCTGTTTTCGCGTCTGCTGGGCCGGTTCCGCCATCCACGAAAGGTACGAAACCAGATCGGCCATAGCCGAATCATAATCTACTGGCGACATCGTCCCCGGAGTGACTTGGGTATAACCCGCGAAATGTTTCACCTTTTCGCCAGTTTTTTCGTCGACTTCGGTATCGAATTTCGCCGTCCTTACACCCTGCAACTCCCACAGCACATGCGGCATTGCGACGTTTTCATATACCCGGTTGTTCCAGCCGGTCGGCCGGGTGTCGTCGCGATAAAAACTGCGCAAATACGTGTAGATCCAGTCCTTGCCGCGCGCCCTCGCCTCCACCGACAAATCCGGCGGCGCCGAACCGAACCACGCTTTTGCATCGTCCGGACGCATGGCGACGGTCATCGTGTTGCCGATCTTGTCCGTGGTGAACAGCAAGTTCGCCTGGATTTCCTTCGGATCGATGCCAATGTCCGTCAGCCGGTTGTAACGCATCAAATTCGCGCTGTGGCAATTCAGGCAGTAGTTTACAAACAATTTTGCGCCATGTTGGAGCGAAGCGAAATTTTCCGAACTGTCGGGCGCGGCGTCGAGCTGCGGGTTTTCTTGCGCGTGCGCCGGCGTCAAGCCGAACGCGACCAGCGACGCCCCGATCAGCACGAGGGCAGAGAGCCATTTTTTCATCGTTGTGTCTCCTGTGTCGACCAGAGTTGGCGCTGAGCGCCTTACCCTGGTCCCATGCAATCTGGCTGCGGCCATATCCCAAGCGAGGTCAATGCGGCTTGAACTGAACGCGGTCAGGCGGCTGCTTGAAGCGGCCGCGCGTCGTCCAGAAAGGCATGCCGAGGAAAAAGCCGAAATAAATCAGCGCGCATATCTGCGCAATCAACGTGCTGGCCGGCGACGGCGGTTTTGTGCCGAGATAGCCGAGCACGAAGAACGCGAACACAAAGACGCCGTAGAAGACCTTGTGGAAAAGCGGGCGGTATCGGATGGATTTGACCGGGCTCCGGTCAAGCCACGGAAGGAAGAAGAGCGATACCACCGCCGTTCCCATCACCACCACGCCCCAGAATTTCGATTCGGTCAGCGCCATGAACACGATCACGAGCAAC
>NZ_CAXTGZ010000708.1:0-2949 GCF_964243625.1 uncultured Caballeronia sp. | reverse complement strand
GCCGGCAAGACTTTGCGCGAGCACCGCATCTTCTCCCGCCGATGCAATCACGAGCCCGTCGATGCGCTTTTCCTGCAGCACACGAAGGTAGCTTCGCTGCTTGGCGGGGTCGTCGTCGGAATTGCAGAAGAACATGCAATAGCCGTTCTTCGCGCACCCATCTTCCACGCCACGCGCGAGCTCCGCGAAATACGGATTGGTCGCATTCGGCACCAGCAAGCCGATGGTGAGCGTATTGCGCGCCTTGAGCGAACGCGCCACCGCCGACGGCACATAGTCCAGTTCCCGGATTGCTCGTTCTACTTTGACCCGCACTTCAGCCGATACAGGCCGCGAGTTGTTCACCACATGAGACACGGTTGTGAACGAAACGCCCGCAATGGCTGCTACATCTTTGATCGTCGCCATACTTGGTCCTTCTCTCTGACTTTTGGTCTTGCTTTTGCTCTTATAGTTGGCACTCGCAACGCTTGCCTTTCGGCAGTCCGCCCGGCAGCACCCGTTCCACTCTGGTTCGCGGCCCCGACTCAAGTTCATCAGCCTCAAGGCCGTCAGCCGGCGTGCATCCCCGTGCCGGCTTCATGCTCGCTACGTCCGCAGTCCGAGCTGCGTGTGTCCTCTTTGTTACCTCGCTGCTTCTCGCGAATAAGCAGCGTGTAACGTAACGCGTCGTTCTTCTGACCACTGAACGGTTTCCATTCCGCCCGAAGCGTCTCAACAAAGCACCCGCTGTGCCAGGCAGCGCGGGACCCGGTTCATCGTTGCACTTCCCCCGTCTCCGCCGGCGGCGCCTTTGCGTCCGGCACGATGGGATCTTGCAAGATCTCATCGCGTTTCGCGTAGCCCGCGAACGCCGCTGCAAGCAGCATGTCCTGCGTCCAGTCATCGCGAGCGAAGATCCCGGTCATCCGCCCCGCCGACATCACGCCGATACGATCGCAAATCAGCATCAACTCGCGCAGATCACTCGATACCACCACCAGCGCACGCCCTTCGAGCGCGAGCGCGCCCATCAGCGCATAGATGTCGAACTTGGCGCCGACGTCGATGCCGCGCGTGGGTTCATCGAAGAGCAGAACCGTGGAATCACGCGCGAGCCAGCGGCCGATCACGACCTTCTGCTGATTGCCGCCCGACAACTCCGAGACCGGCTGCGACGGACCCGCCGCACGAATATGCATGGCGTCGATCTGCGTCTGGGCAAGCGCGGCTTCGCGCCGGCCATCGACAAAACCCTTGTTCGATACCGCCCCGATGTTCCCCAGCGAAATATTCGCGGCGATCGGCTGCGGCAACAGCAAACCTTCGCCTTTCCGATCCTCCGTGATGAGCGCGATGCCGTTCTTCACCGCATCAGCCGGCGATGCAATCTTCACCGGCGTGAGCGCTCCGCCTTGATGCGCCACTGATACAACGCCGCCATCGGCCTTGTCCGCGCCGTAGATCAGCCGCATCAGCTCGGTGCGGCCCGCGCCGATCAGCCCGCTGATGCCGAAAATCTCCCCGGCCTTGACTTCGAAGGACACGTCGCGAACCACGTCGGCGCGGCGCATGCCTTCGACTTTCAGCGCGACACCGGCGATTCGCCGTTCGCCCAGATCAATCCGTTCGCCAATGTCACGTCCTACCATCAGCGTGACAAGCCGGTCGCTCGTCAGGTTTGCCATGGCGTCGATATGGACCAGCTTGCCGTCGCGCAGTACCGCCGCGCGTCCCGCAATCCTGCGCAACTCTTCCAGCCGGTGCGAGATGTACACCAGCGCCACGCCCCGCTCCTTCAGCCGCTCGACCTGCTCAAAGAGCAGATCCACTTCACGCGCGGTCAGCATGGCCGTGGGTTCGTCGAGAATCAGCACGCGGCAATCGCCAATCAGATTCCGCGCGATCTCGACCATCTGCTGATGCCCGATGCCCAGTTCGCCCACGAGCGTATCGGGATCGATCGCGTCCAGTCCGACCTGGCGCATTGCGTGGTGCGCATCCTCGCGCAGCGCCGCCCGGTCGATCCAGCCGAATTTCAGGCCTTTGCGCTGGGGCAGACGGTTGAGGAACAGGTTTTCCGCCACCGATAAAGTCGGCAGAAGGTTCAGCTCCTGCATCACCATACGCACGCCCAGCGCTTCGGCATCCTTGCGACTCGCGGGCGCGTAAGGCTCGCCGCCAAGCGTCATGGAACCAGCAGTCGGATCGACCAGTCCGCCGATGATCTTGGACAACGTACTCTTGCCCGCGCCGTTCTCGCCGGTCAGCGCCAGCACTTCGCCCGCGCGCAAGTCCAGCGTGACGCCCGCCAGCACCGGCTCCGCATAGGTCTTGCCAACGCCGCTCACCGCTAAAACCGGGGCGGTTTCCATAATGTTGTCCATCGCCTTCCCGCTGCTGCGGACCGGATGCTGTCACGCAAGGCACGCCGCAATCGTTTGCAGGCAAGCCCTTCTGACAAGCCGTCTCCGGTCCTTCGCGTCAGTAAAAACCACGCTGAACATCGCCTGGCCAGTCATCTCATGGTGCATCGACGACCCGGCCGTTGCTTCAATTATCGGCAGCGATGCCCGGTTCTTGAGATTTTAGACAGATTTCGACAGACGAATCCCATTTTCCATGCAGATACTTACTACTTTTTGGTAACGAGATCCACCGGCGTTTCCACCACGCCGGACAATTCCGACTGTTTCTTGTGCTCGGCAATTGCTTTCAGCGCAGTATCGATGCCAAAAACTGCCTGCTTTGCAGCGTATTGATCGGCCGTGGCGAGCACGCGGCCATCGGCGAGCATCGGCTTGATGGCGTTGATGTTGTCATAACCCACGACCTGCACCTTGCCTGCCTTGCCCGCTGCGCGAACTGCAGACACGGCGCCGATCGCCATGTTGTCGTTGCCGCACAGCAGCGCCTTCACATTCGGGTTCGCGTTCAGGATTTGCGATGCAACCGCATTGCCTTTATCGA
>NZ_CAXTGZ010000707.1:0-2950 GCF_964243625.1 uncultured Caballeronia sp. | reverse complement strand
CATCAATGACCAACTGCACGTCGCGCGGAGACGCGCCGGTTTCATCGAAGAGGGAAATGCGTTCCTTCTGAATGGAAAAACCGGTGACTTCGTCGACTGCCGCCGTCGCGGATTCCTGCGCGATGGAAGCGATTTGGGCGCCATGATAATCGAGCCAAATTACCCGGTGGTTGCCCATGGGTTCGACGAGCGACACCGTGCCCCTGTGTTCGAACACCGGATCGATCAAAACGTCCTCTGGTCGCACGCCGAGCACACACGACTGATTTTCGCGCGGCGTTTTGACGAAGGGGTACGACGACACGTCCACGTCCATGTGATCGTTCTGGAACTGGATGCCGCCGGCGTCGAAGTGAAGCGCGCCCTTGAGCAAGTTCATGCCCGGCGAGCCGAGGAAGGTCGCGACAAACAGGTTGTTCGGGCGCGCGTAGACTTCCGCGGGCGTGCCGATCTGCTGGATCACGCCGCCGCGCATCACGGCCATGCGGGTCGCAAGCGTCATGGCTTCGACCTGATCGTGCGTGACGTAGATCATCGTGGCGCCAAGACGCTTGTGCAGTTGCTTGAGCTCGCGCCTGAGTTCGGTGCGCAATTTGGCGTCGAGATTCGAGAGCGGTTCGTCGAAAAGAAACACATCTGCTTCACGCACGATCGCACGTCCGATCGCGACGCGTTGACGCTGACCGCCGGACAATTGAGCCGGCCTTCGCTTCAATAACGGACCAAGCTGCAGCATCTCCGAAGCACGCGAGACGCGCCGTTCGATTTCAGCTTTTGGCGTCCCTGCGATCCGCAAACCGAACGACAAGTTGCGCTCCACGTTCATGGTCGGATAAAGCGCATACGACTGGAAAACAAGGGCGATACGACGATCCTTCGGGTCGGCCCAGGTCATATCCTGGCCACCGATTTCAATGCTGCCGCCGCTGACATCGATCAAGCCAGCAATGCTGTGAAGCAAGGTCGACTTGCCGCAACCCGACGGCCCGAGCAGCACCAGGAATTCGCCTGGCTCGACCTCCAGATCCAGTGATTCGATGATCGTATTGGCCCCGAGCTGGATCTCCAGATCGCGGATGGAGACATTCGATTTTCCTGCAGACATGACTGTAGACATAGATCGTCCTGGACTAACCCTTGACCGCACCGGAAGCAATGCCGCGGACGAACCAGCGACCCGAGACGAAGTAGATGGCAAGCGGCACCATGGACGTGAGAATGGTCGCTGCCATGTTGACGTTGTAGAGGCGCTCGCCGGTCGTGGTGTTGATGATGTTATTGAGCTGCACGGTCATAGGCAGGTTCTTCGTTCCCGCGAAGACGAGTCCCAGGATGAAGTCGTTCCAGATGCCCGTGACCTGCATGATGACCGCGACCACGATGATCGGCGTGGACATGGGCACCATCAGTTGCAGGAAGATGCGCCAGAAACCGCCGCCATCCACGCGCGCCGCCTGGAACAATTCGTGAGGCAAGGCCGCGTAGTAATTGCGGAATAGCAGCGTCATGACGGGCATGCCGAAGATCGTATGAATCAGCACGATACCCGGCAACGAGCTGAACAGATGCACGGTTGCCAGCACGCGTACCAGCGGATAAACCATCACTTGCACAGGAATGAACGCGCCCATCAGGAGGATCGCGAACAAGGTGCTTGCGCCGCGCGGCTTCCAGAATGAGAGCGCATAGCCGTTTACTGCGCCCACGAGAATGGACAGGATCGTACTGGGCACAACAATGCGAACCGAGTTCCAGAAGCCGACCTGAATACCCTGGCAATCAAGACCGGTACATGCGGACTGCCATGCTTCGCGCCATGCATCGAGCGTGAAGCGAACCGGGAATGCAAGGATGTTGCCCATGCGAATTTCGGCCATCGGCTTGACCGATGTCACGAGCATCACGTACAAAGGCAGCAGGAAAAACAACGCCGACGTCAGCAGGAACGCGTACACGCCAAGCCGCGCCGGAGAGAAACGCGGCTTGCGTCGAAGAGGCGGACGTAGTGTATTCATCGTGCATCCCTCAGCCGCAACGCGCGGCTGCGAACGTAGAAAACAGGCGCGAGAATCGCGAGTACGGTCACCAGCAAAACGATCGACGCCGCCGACGCAAGGCCCAGGTTCGCCCGTCCGAACAGATAGTCCATGATGAACTTCGCGGGCACTTCGCTCGCGGTGCCGGGACCGCCTTGCGTCATGGCGACGACTGCATCGTAGAGCTTGATCACCATCACGAACAGCAGGATGAACGCGGTCGAAATGGACGCGCCGAGCATCGGGATCACAATGCTCACATAGACGCGCCAACGCGGAATGCCGTCGATACGCGCGGCCTTCCAGATCTCTTCATCTATGCCGCGCAGTCCCGCAAGCAGCAATGCCATCACCAGGCCCGAGGCCTGCCATACGGTCGCGATCACGAGCGTATAGACGACCTTGTCCTGGTCGACGATCCAGTCAAAGCGCGCATGCGTGAAACCGAGCCGGTGCAGCACTTCCTGGATCCCGAGTTGCGGATTCAGGATCCATTGCCAGACAAGACCGGTCGCCACGAACGACATGGCATACGGATACAGGAACACCGTACGCAACGCGCCTTCGCCCACCACCTTCTGATCGATGAACACAGCCAGCAGCAACCCGATCGCAAGACACACGACGATAAACAACACGCCATAGATCACGATGTTCTGCAGCGACAGCATCCACCGGTCGTTGTTGAACAGACGCACATACTGCGAGACGCCCGCGAAGTTCGAGGACGCGAACGTACGCGAGTTCGTGAAGGACGTACGCAAGCTCCACAACATCGTGCCGAGGTACGCAAACACGACGGTCAACGCAAGCGGCACCAGCGCAATGTACGCAGCCAGGGGAAACCGCTTCCTCAGCGGTTTCTTCTTCGCGTGCCTCGCGGCAGGTTGCAGGGCTTTGTCGGCGGGCGTCAC
>NZ_CAXTGZ010000706.1:0-2953 GCF_964243625.1 uncultured Caballeronia sp. | reverse complement strand
AACTCGGTTGCCGTAAGCTGTTTCTCGTACGGGATGCGTGCTTTCGAGAACATCACGCTGTCAGGCTCAATGCCGTCCTTTGGGCATACGAGAATATTGTCCGAGACCATATCCGCCCCGTTCCGCGTCGCCATCCCCAGCAACTGCTCCAGCCGAGACGGGCCATACCGATCGTCCGCGTCAAGCAACGCAATCCAGCTTCCCGTGGCTGCATCGATTGCCACGTTGCGGGCGGCACCGGGGCCGACGTTTACGGCGAGGGTAATCAGCCTGATACGCGGCTCACACATTGCAAAAGCGCTGACAACGGCCGCCGTCTCGTCACTGGAGCAATCATCGACGACGATCACCTCGAAATCCTGCTCGGTCTGATCGATCACAGACTGCAAGGCGGCGATCACGCAGTCCTGTGCATTAAATACTGGCATGATCACTGAGACTAACAAATGTTCGCCTTGCATCTAAAGTGAAAGGGGACGGTGCTCTCGCTGCCTTGATTGTGTGCAGCGTCCATTGCGCGGCAAACCGTTGCTGAAGGTGCAACAACGCTGACGCATGATTGTTGTGCCGCTGAAGTTGTTTAATGTCAAACTTAAACATAAAGATACAATTGCAGGCTGTAGCTATCCTAGTGGCGCGAGTAGCCAGCTGCTTTGATGCGAGCGGTTCAATCAGGCATGAGCGCGCAGAGACAGAACTGCTAAAGGTGAATGCTTTCCCGTCGCAACCTCGATCATGCCGTGCAATTCGCAAGGCGCAGGTGCCCAGCACCAGCATGCGCCGTCATGCCATCGAGCTGATCCCCAGCAATCATACCTTGGCCTGCATGATCCCACCGTGTCCGGGCTGAGCGGTTTAGCGTCAACGTCAGCTATGTGGCGACCGCCAAAAGCCGAGTAGGCAGGTTATCTGCCCCGCATGGTGAGTGGCCCGGGCTTCTATCAATAAACCAAATGGTCAGGCTCCCACGGGAGTCAGGGCTGTTCAACGCTGCTGGGTTGGCTGTATTGAGTTTGGCCTGCCACACATGCGAGGCGAAGTGAGGCGGCTGATCGCAAGAGGGGTATGCGAACCAGAGAATGTCTGACTTCTGCGGCGGCAACTGGGATGGAGGTTGCCATGGCTGTGTTTTCGTCGTTGTTGGATGTACGGGCGGACGTTCCTGATCCGCGCTGAGCGCAGGGACAGCTCTACAAGCTACCCCACGTGCTGCTGTTCTCCATCCTCGCCATCGTGACCGGCTGCAACTCGTATCGTGACATCGTCACCTTCATCGCCGTCCATCGCCGCAGGCTGAATGCCGCGTTCGCATTGCAATGGAAGCGGGCGCCCGCGCACACCGCCGTCCGCTACTTCCTCCAAGGGCTCGACCCGGCTGCGGTGGAAGTGCCTTTCCGTCGCCACGCGGCCCTGCTGCAGGCGGTACGCGCCACGCCAGGGCAGGGCGGAGTTGCCCAAGGTTCCGCGTGCGAAGCACGTGGAATGGCAACGAAGGGAGCATCGCGCTCGATGGCAAAACGCTGCGCGGCAGCTTTGACAAATTTCACGACCACACCGCCGCTCAGGTGCTGAGCGCGTTCGCCACCGAGACCGCGCTGGTGCTCGCGCACATGGATATTGCCGAGAAGTCCAATGAGATCCCGGCGGCGCAGGCGCTGTTGGCCGAACTCGGCGTGGCAGACGGCGCTATCGTTACACTTGACGCGCTGCACTGCCAAAAGAACATTTCGACATCGCTGCAGCGGTCAACGTTGCTCTGATCGTCGGGGTCAAGGACAACCAGCCGACCCTGCACCAGCAAATCCAGGAGGTCTCGGCCACCACGGCGCCGCTCGGGTCTGTCCACAACCGCGACAAGGGCCGCAACCGGACGAATGCCGCACCGTCACCATCTTCGATCCCGCCAACAAGCTGGCCGACACCGACTGGCAGCCATATGTCGTCGCCATCATCCGGGTCGAGCGCAGCGTCTACACCCGCAACGCCAAGACCGGGCTGCTACGCCATTCCACCGAGACGGCCTTCTACGTCGCGAATACGCGGGTGACTGCAACCCGCGCTGCCGAGGCCGTCCGTGCGCACTGGAAGATCGAGAACACTTCCCATTACAGCCGCGACGTTACCTTGGACGAAGTTGCTCAAGGTTCCAGCTGCGATAGCGGGTGGAATAGCGACGGAGGGGAAGACCGCTCGCGCATCCGCACCAACCCCGGCGTGTTTGCCCATCTGCGCAGCTTGGCCTTCAACATCCTTAAAGCCAACCAAACCGACACGCTTGGCTTGGACCGCTACCGCGCCGGTCTCGCAGGCATCAAAAACCTGCTCAAAATGCTTGCCGTTCCATAGCGTTGAACAGCCCTGGGGTTGATAGCTTTCAGGGCGTTCTGGTGAGGCAAACCTAAGTCCGCCGAAATCGTCCAATCAAACAGTCGGGCCGTCAAATACGTTTCAATTTCAATAGAAATGAATATTGTGAATTTGATGGTAGAATAATACCGCGAAGCGAGACCAGTTCGGTTTTATGGCATAAGCTGCAGCACTTATCCGTCTTGGTATCGATATCCTACGCGTCAAAGTCTACTAAGCGTAGGAGATGATCGTATTTCTATGGAGAGCGCTTCTTGGACGATGAGAACACGATTGGCTATCAAAGTCACTTGCGTCTGCAAACCGCAGTGGCTCGGTTCGGGGAGCTCGCACTGGTCTCAGACGACCTGGATGAAATTTTGACTGAGGCGTGCCGTTTGGCGGGAGAAGCTCTCGGCACCGACCTCGCTAAGGTTGTGGAGATGCAAGCCGACGGCAAAACGCTGTTTGTCCGCGCTGGGGTCGGCTGGGGCCCGGGCGTCATCGGCAAGGCGACCGTCACGGCCGAACACGATACCTCGGAAGGTCATGCCTTGCGTACTGGTGAGCCGATGATTTCACCTGACATCGCAACCGAGACGCGCTT
>NZ_CAXTGZ010000705.1:0-2959 GCF_964243625.1 uncultured Caballeronia sp. | reverse complement strand
ATAAACGGTCGCGCCGGGGAGCGCTGCGACGGCCTGTTCCAGACGTGTGCGTTCGAGGCGAAGTCCGGCGGCCTGGGCATCGAGCACATCGAGGTGATCCAGCATGAAATCCGCGGCCGCCTGCGTCAGCACGTTGATGTTGTAAGGCGGGCGGACCTTGTCGAACTCGGTGATCCATGACGCCTTGCCGGCCAGGTAACCGAGGCGGATGCCGGCCAGACCGAGCTTCGAAAACGTGCGCATGACCACCACGTTGTCGAACTCGGCGGCGCGCGGCAGCCAGCTTTGCTGCGCGAACGGCTGATAGGCTTCATCGATTACGACAAGACTGCCCGATGCCGCCGCGATCACGCGTTCCATATCGGCGTCGTCGTAAAGCGTGCCGGTGGGATTGTTCGGGTACGCGAGATACACCAGCGCCGGATTGTGCACTTCGATAGCGGCGATGAGCGTGTCGGCATCGAGCGTGAAGTCGTCGTTCAAAGGCACGCCGACGAAGTCCAGCCCCGCGAATTTTGCCGAGATTGCATACATCACGAAGCCCGGAACGGGCGCGATCACCTTGGCTCCGGGCTTCGCGCACGCAACCGACATCATGCTGATCAGTTCGTCCGAACCATTGCCGAGCAGGACTTCGCACGCAGCGGGAACCTGCATCACGCGCTTGATCTTCTCGATCAACGCGGTGGGGCGCGGCTCGGGATAGCGGTTCAGCGCGACATCGGCGAGCCGTTCGCCTAGTCTGGACGCGAGTTCTGCCGGCAGCCGATACGGATTTTCCATCGCGTCGAGCTTCACCAGGCCGGTGGAATTCGGCACGGGATAGCACGTCATCGCGAGGACGTCGGGGCGGAGAATGTCTTGTGGTCGTGTCATGGTCTGCGAACTTCCGGGCGGCTTTTGAGCCGCCTCCTATAAGTGTAGTGTTACTGCGCCGTGTTTTTCATCCGGTACTCAGCGCTGCGGGCATGCGCCTGCAGGCCCTCCCCGTAGGCCAGTTCCGCTGCGATTTCCCCGAGCGTCTGCGCGCCTTCCGCGCTGACTTCGATCACGCTCGAACGCTTGATGAAGTCATACACGCCAAGCGGCGATGAGAACCGCGCCGTACGCGATGTCGGCAAAACGTGGTTCGGTCCCGCGCAGTAATCGCCGAGACTTTCGCTCGTGTAGCGGCCGAGGAAGATCGCGCCCGCGTGACGGATCAGCGCGCCCCATTGATGCGGATCGAGCGCTGAAATCTCCAGGTGTTCCGGCGCGATGTCGTTGGCGATCGCGCACGCTTCGTTCATGTCGGCGACCTTGATCAACGCGCCGCGATCTTCCAGCGAGCGCTGGATCACGTCGCGACGCGGCAACGTGGGCAGCAATTCGTTGATTGCGTCTTCCACGCGCTGGATGAACGCGGCGTCCGGGCACAGCAGGATGGATTGCGCGAGTTCGTCGTGCTCGGCTTGCGAGAAGAGATCCATGGCGACCCAGCGCGGGTCCGTGGTTCCGTCGCAGATGATCAGGATTTCCGACGGTCCCGCGATCATGTCGATACCGACCGTGCCGAACACGCGCCGTTTCGCCGAGGCCACGTACGCGTTGCCGGGGCCGCAGATTTTATCGACGGCCGGGATGGATTGCGTGCCGTACGCGAGCGCGCCAACTGCCTGCGCGCCGCCGATGGTGAACACGCGATCCACGCCACCCAGCAACGCCGCCGCCAGCACCAGCGGATTCTTCACGCCGTCCGGCGTGGGCACGACCATCACGATTTCCTTCACACCGGCAACCCGCGCGGGAATCGCATTCATCAGCACGGACGACGGATACGCCGCCTTGCCGCCCGGCACGTAGATTCCGGCGCGATCCAGCGGCGTGACTTTCTGGCCGAGCATGGTGCCGTCGGCTTCAGTGTATTGCCAGCTATGGCTGCCACACTCGATTCGCTGCTTCTCGTGATACCCGCGCACGCGCGCCGCCGCTGCTTCGAGCGCCGCGCGGCGTTTCGGCTCGAGCCCTTCGAGCGCCGCCTCGAGTTCGGACTGCGGCAATTCCAGCGAAGCCACGCTTTCCGCCTTCAGCCGGTCGAACTTGTTCGTGTAGTCGAGCACGGCTTCGTCGCCGCGCTTTTTTACGTCAGCGAGAATTTGCGCGACAGAGCGCTCGATAGCTTCGTCCTCGCTCGCCTCGAACGCGAGCACCGCGTGCAGCGCCGTGTGAAAACCGTTGGCGCTGGAGTCGAGTTTGCGAATCTTGATAGACATGATGCTGGTATCCGTTTGTTTGCCTTGACCTGCGTCGCTTTGCCTACACACTAGCCGACGCGCGTTCGAACGCATCGAGATAAGGCTTCAACGCAGCGCGCTTCAACTTCAGCGCGGCCTGGTTCACGACCAGACGCGACGATATTTCCATGATCTCTTCGACTTCGACAAGATCGTTCGCGCGCAACGTGTTGCCCGAGCTGACCAGGTCGACAATAGCATCGGCCAGTCCGACCAGCGGCGCGAGTTCCATCGATCCATACAGCTTGATCAAGTCGACGTGAACGCCCTTCGACGCGAAATGCTCTCGCGCCACTTCAACATATTTTGTCGCAATGCGCAGCCGCGCACCTTGCCGCACGGCGGTTTCGTAGTCGAAACCGTTCTTCACCGCCACCGACATCCGGCAGCGCGCAATGTTCAGATCGACCGGCTGGTACAGCCCGCCGCCGCCGTGTTCGATCAGCACGTCCTTGCCCGCCACGCCGAAATCCGCAGCGCCGTATTCCACGTAAGTGGGGACATCGGTTGCACGCACGATGATCACCCGCAAATTCGGATTCGTGGTCGGCAAGATCAGCTTGCGTGACGTTTCCGGATCTTCAGTCACTTCAACGCCGGCGGCTGCGAGCAGCGGCAAGGTTTCTTCGAAAATCCGTCCCTTCGACAAAGCCAGCGTCAGCATTGCCCCCGCCGGCACCGATGCA
>NZ_CAXTGZ010000704.1:0-2995 GCF_964243625.1 uncultured Caballeronia sp. | reverse complement strand
TTTCTCGACTGTGCAATCGGCTTGGGGTTTGCGCTGAGCGGCGCCGGCGCTTATTCGGTGTTGCTCGGCATGCTGGCAGGCGAGACGTTGAAGACCGTGCTGACGTGGACCACCATGGGGCCGCGGCCGCCGCTGCGGGCATCGTGGAAAGGCATTGGACATTACGTGAACTTCAGCCGGTGGATCTGGGCCGGCAGCGTGGTCAATCTGCTGCTGAACCAGTTCGATAAAGTGATCGTCGCGAAGCTGCTCGGACCCGCGCAACTCGGCGCTTACCAGATGTCGTCGAAGCTCGCGCAAATGCTGCTTGCGGACGCAGCTATTGCCATGTCGCAATATCTTTTCCCGACGTTTTCGGCGCATCATCGAAAGGACGCGGACTTTGCAGCGCGGCTCTTTCGCCGCTATCTCGGGCTCATCGCGGGAGGACTCGTCGTGCTGGTCATCATCCTGCGCTTTGCCGCTGAACCGCTGTTCCAGATCGTGCTGGGAACCGCGTGGCTGCCTGCCGTCCCGCTCTTTCGCATCTTCGTGGTCAACATGGCGATTGGCGCAGTGATCGCGGTGCTGGTGTCGTATCTTCGCGCAGTCGGATTGCCGAAGGTCGCCACGCACGCATCGATCATCCAGGCCGTGGTGCTGCTCGCCACGGTGCCGGTAGCGACGCACATGTGGGGCGTGACAGGCATTGCCTGGGCGATGACCGGCGGCCTCGCGGCCGCGGCCGGCTGGATGCTGTTCCGAATCCTTAAGGAGGCGTGATGCGCATCCTTCATCTTGTACTCGCACCGCGACTTTCAGGCGCCGAAGTGCTGGCCAAGGATCTGGCGATCCATCAGCAGAACAGCGGTGAAACGGTCGGCATGACCTCGCTTCGGCCACAGCATGAAGACTTCACCGAGCTGCGTCGCGAGCTCGATGCGAACCATGTCGAATGCATGTTCCCCGCTGCGTCGCACGGAACGCTCGGCAAGTTGTGGCATTTGTACCAGTCGGTTAATCACTACGCGCCGGACGTGGTGTTCGCCCACGCGACCATCCCTGCGTTTTATGCGCGCGCGTTGCCAATTGCGGCGCCCGTGGTGTACGTGATGCATTCGGCGACCAATGACTTCGAGCGCGGATTGTTCAGGCGTATAGAACGCGTTTTGTCGCGGCGTGCGCGTGCGGTGATCGCGGTGTCGCCTGCGAATATCGATGATTACGTGGCCGCCGTGGGCCGCCATCCTTCAATGCAGCTCATTCCGAATGGCGTCGACATGGCGCGTTTCTCGAAAGGCCTGACCGCAATTCCCGCCGATAACCATGCGCAGATCGTGCAGATTGGCCGGTATACATCGGTGAAAAACCAGTTGCAGACGGTGCACGCCTTCAAGGAGGTGGTGAAGCTCGTGCCGCATGCGCGTTTGCTGCTGGTGGGCGTGATCGAAGATCCGGCCTATTTCACGGCCGTGAACGATCTCGTGGCCAAGCTCGGGATCGGACAGCATGTCACCGTGGAAGGGCCGCGCTCGGACGTATCGGATATCTTGTTCAAGGCCAGCGTATTCGCCATGCCTTCGCGTTCGGAAGGGCACAGCATCGCGTTTCTTGAAGCGCTTGCTTCGGGCGTGCCGATCGTCGCCAGCCAGATCCGGCCTTTCAGCTTCGCGGAGGATTTCCCGGCGGTGCATCTGCTCGATCCGGAAGACACCGCAAGTTATGCGCGAGCGTTGGTGACGGCGTTGGGCGAAGGACGGGCGCAGAGACCGCTGGGCGGGCTCACACTTGCGGACACGGCTGAACGTTACCTTGCAGTGGCGCGAGAGGTGACGAGCGGGATGGCGGGGGCCCCGGCTTGAGTTGAAGAAGACTGCTAGAAGCGCTAGAAAGAGAAACGCCGGCTGATAGCCGGCGTTCTCCGTTCTGCCTACACGATCAATGAAACAGCTTCGTCGCCTGCACCAGCGTGTTGATCACGCCCCATGCCAGCGGCACGACCACGTAGATCCAGAAGACCCCAAGCAACGCCTTGTTGGTCGGAGCAGCATTGGACGAAAGATCCTGATTCATGCGAGTGTTCATTGCGTTCTCCGGTTTATCGTTGTTCTGGCTTCATTCCGACGCAAGCGCCGACGCACTCATGTGATGCTTCGCGTTCACCTGTTTCACCAGCAAGTTGCAGATGAACCCAAGCACCAGCAGCCCCGCCATGATGTGCAGCGTGGTGGTGTAGGCCTGCGCCTTTTCAACGCCATGCGCCACCTGATACGCACGGATATAGTTCACCAGCACCGGTCCTGCGATCCCCGCAGCCGCCCACGCTGTCAGCAGACGTCCATGTATGCCGCCGACGAACTTCGTGCCGAAGATATCGGCAAGATAGGCTGGTACGGTTGCGAAACCGCCGCCGTACATGGAGAGGATCACGCAGTACGAAAGCACGAACAGCGCTACATTGCCGCTCTGCGCGAATTGCGGCACGAGCCAGTACAGCACGGCGCCCAGCACGAAGAACACGAAGTACGTGTTCTTGCGTCCGAGCCAGTCCGAGCCCGACGCCCACACGAACCGGCCACCCATGTTGAACAGCGAAAGCAAGCCAACAAACCCGGCCGCAGCGCCTGCAGTAATGGTCGCCTTGAAGCTCTCCTGGATCATCACCGACGCTTGGCCCAGCACGCCGATACCCGCCGTCACGTTGAGGAACAGCACGAGCCAGATCAGATAAAACTGGGGCGTCTTCAAAGCCTGGTCGATATGCACGTGATTGCGCGTGATCATCTTGTTGCCGTTGTCGGCAGGCGGCGTCCAGCCGGCGGGCGCCCAGTTCGCGGGCGGCACGCGGATGGCGAGCGCGCCTATCGACATGGAGATGAAGTAGACAATACCCAGCACCACGAAGGTCTCGGTCACGCCGTTGCTCGTCGCGCTCTTGAAGTGGTTCATCAGCGCAACCGATGCGGGTGCGGCGATCATCGCACCGCCGCCGAAACCCATGATCGCCATGCCGGTC
>NZ_CAXTGZ010000703.1:0-2997 GCF_964243625.1 uncultured Caballeronia sp. | reverse complement strand
CATCGACAGCCTGGCCTACCCCGGTGGCCAGTGCATCGAGCTGTATCCCGACAAACCCATCTACGACATCCCCGCGGTTCCATCATGTACGGCACGCGAACTCGTCGACCGGCTGATGGAACAGTGCCGTCCGTTTGATCCGCCTATCCATCTGAACCAGCGCGTCGAAACAGTCGACCAACGCGACGATGGCCGATGGACCGTGACAACGGGTCAGGGCCTCGTCTTCGATACCGCCGCCATCATGCTCGCGGCCGGCAACGGCGCGTTCGTGCCGCAGCGTCTTGCTCTGCCGGAAGCCACACCGCTGGAAAATGAATTCGTGCATTACAGCGTGCGCGCGCTCGCGGACTTCGCCGATAAAACCGTCGTGGTCGCCGGCGGCGGCGACTCGGCGCTCGACTGGGCGCTGGCCTTGCGCAAGCTTGCGCGGCGCGTGGTGCTGGTGCATCGGCGCAATGGGTTTAGCGCGGTGGCATCGAGCGTCGATCAGATGCGGCGTGCGGTCGATGCCGGCGAGATGGAGTTCATGGTCGGCTCGATCGCCGGGCTGCAGATGCTCGATGACAAGCTCGCGTCCATCGAGATCCGGCAGATCGGCGGCGCAGCGCAGATCGATGCCGATCATCTCGTGGTGCTCTACGGCCTTGTTGCAGATCTTGGACCGATCGCGAAGTGGGGTATCGAGATCGCGGGTGGCCGCGTCAATGTCGATACATCGAACTACGAGAGCTCGCGGCCGGGGATTTTTGCGGTAGGGGATATCGCGAACTATCCGAACAAGCAGAAGCTGATTCTCTCGGGGTTTCACGAAGCATCGCTCGCGTTGAGAAAGGCGTACACATACGCGTACCCCGACAAGAAGCGCACCCATGTGCATTCGAGCTACGACGCGGGACTGGCCGAGCGGATCACATCGAGTGCAGCGCATGATGACAACGCGGCATAGCCGCGCATCAGCTGATGTTGAAATGAACGCGAACGTCCTGATGGCTTTCGACCGCATGGCCGTCCTGCATCGCGGGGAAGAAACGCCACTTACGCAGTGCGTCCAGCAATAACGCGTTCAGGCGCGGATTGGACGTCGGTTTTGACAGTTCGACTTCCACGCTTCCATCCGCATGGACATCGAAGCGTGCGATCGCCACAGCTTGAAAGGCGTCTTCGCGAAGATCATCGGGAAGAGAGGGCATGGGCTGATTGATGACACGCGCGGTGGAGCTTGCGGTAGCCACCGGCTTCTCGCTCTCCGGTGCGGGCGGATACTGCGCGGGTTCGTCGGGATGCGAAGGCGTTTCAGTCCTGTCGATGGCGTGTTCGATCGCCGGCAAGCGTGTCACGCGCGGCTCTCTCGCGTGAACTGGCGCTGGACTCGGCCGTGCATGAAGGGGTTTCGCTGAGGGTTCGTTGTGGGCAGGCGCGGGCTCGGGCACAGCAGGCGGCGTGATTTCGACAAGACGCATCTCCATCGATGGCTGCTCTTGTGCAGGAGTTTGCGGCGACGGCTGCGACAACCGGCTCATGACATGAGTCAGCAGGAACATCCACGCAGCGACCGCGATCAGAAGCGCAATGCTCAACCTGAAGCGCGGACCATCGAGCAGATCGTTCAAACGTCGCGTCCAACTATTCACGATGTACAGCGATCAGGAAATGCTCGGCGCCGCCGCGACGTGCGGCGAGCATCGCGTGCACGACGACGCCTTGGGCTGCGGCGTCATCGGCGGCAATCACCACGTTTCGATCAGCTGTAAGGCGTTGCTTTACGCTGGCCTCGACCTGATCCAGTCGAACCGGTTGATGATCGATAAAGATCCCGTTCTTCTGATCGATGCTCATTGTCAGCGGTTGGTTTTCGGCCATGCTCCCGGCCTGTCCCGATGGCAAATTGATCTTCACTGCGTCGAGGCGTTGCATTGCCAGGGAAGCGAGCATGAAGGTGGCGAGCAGGAAAAACATCACGTCGATCATCGGAATGATTTCGATGCGGCCGCGCTTCGATGCTCGTGATCGCCGAAGTTTCATGGAACATCGCTCGCATTTGCTACTGTATTTTCAGCCCCGAGGCGTAGTTCACTGAGGCGCTCGTTGGCGCAAACCTCGAGGTCGTCCATCAACCGCTCGAGGCGTCGCGAAAAGTAGTTGAATGCGAAGAGCGCGAACAACGCAACGATCAACCCGATCGCCGTCGCCACCAGCGACTGCGCGACACCGCCAGTCACTGCGCCGGGATTCACGAGTCCGCTGCCTCCAAAGAGCTGGAAGGAATGCATCATTCCCACAATGGTTCCGAGCAACCCCAGCAATGGCGCAGCGGTGACGATCGTCTCGAGCAGCCAGAAACCCCGGCTCATGTCGCGCTCGATGCGTGTTGCCAGAGACTGCGCCCGCGTTTCGTGCAGCCATAACGGCGTGCCGGGTTGAGGGACGAACATCGCGTCGAGGCGCCTGAAGGCGTGAAAGCGCGCAAAGACATAAGCGCGGTCTATGGTTATTGCAATTGCCAGCACCGCAAGCAGCGTCAGCGGATAGACGACCCATCCGCCTACTCGCACGGCAGCAAGCATTCCTCCCCAATCCTGCATGATCGAAGCCCCTAGCTAGTTATCCCGTCCATCAGAAATTCTTCGTCACGCCTGCGTACAGCGCGAGGTGCGGACCGTACTGTGGCGCACCTACGCCAATGCCGGATCCATCGCGCAACTCGTACACGCGATTGAACGCATTGATGAGCAGCAGCCGCCCATCGAACTTGCCGATCAGCGGCTCCTTGAAGTCGAAGTGATGAATCACGCCGAGGTTGACCTGCGTGTACACCGGCAGGCGATCCGTGTTCGCAAAGCCGCTGCGCAGCCCGCTGCCGACAATGCCATCGAACGTGAAGGTGGTGGTGCCCAACTGATAGGCGCCCCCAAACGATGCTGTCACACGCTGGTCGTGATCGAGGAACACATAGTGGCTGCTGATGAACGCGAGCTCGTCCGGGCCGAAGTTGAA
>NZ_CAXTGZ010000702.1:0-3001 GCF_964243625.1 uncultured Caballeronia sp. | reverse complement strand
CCGGCAGCAAAGTAACGCTGATCTACCGCTGAACTCGCGGTACGGCTATCGGGCTGTATCGCGAGGAATCGGCGCCGGCGAGGGTTCTCCAACCCGCCGCGGCATTCCGAGCTGCGCGCGCAACATCCCTCGATCCAGCTCCTTCTCCCAGGCAGCGACCACGATCGTCGCCACGCCGTTGCCCAGAATATTCGTGAGCGCCCGGCATTCCGACATGAACCGGTCGATGCCGAGAATCAATACCATCGCCGTCACCGGCACGGTCGGCACCACCGAAAGACTCGCGGCCAGCGTGATGAATCCGGCGCCGGTCACGCCCGTCGATCCCTTCGATGTCAGCGTGGTCACCGCCAGCAGCGTGACTTCCTGCATGACGGTCATGTGCGTGTTCGTGGCCTGCGCGAGGAACAGCACGGCGAGCGTCATGTAGATGTTGGTGCCATCGAGATTGAACGAATAACCGGTCGGCACGACCAGACCGACAATCCCGCGCGAACATCCGAGCCGTTCGAGCTTTTCCATCAGTTGCGGCAACGCAGCTTCTGATGTCGATGTCCCCAGCACGATCAACAACTCGTCCCTGATATACGCCAGGAAGCGAAACAGGCTGAATCCGCACAGCTTCGCGACCAGCCCAAGTCCACACGTCACGAACAGGAACGCGGTCAGATAGAACGTGCCGATAAGTTTCATCATCGGCAGGAGGGATTCGATGCCGTACCGGCCGATGGTGAACGCCATCGCCCCGAATGCGCCGATGGGCGCAAGACTCGTGATCACGTGGACGATCTTGAAGAACGCCTTCGACAAGGCCTCGATCAGCCCGATCACCGGCTTCGCCGGTTCGCCCATTACGGCAAGCGCAGAGCCGAACAGCATTGCGATCAGCAGCACCGGCAAGATGTCGCCCTGCGTAAATGCGCCAACGAACGTGTCCGGAATGATGTGCATCAGGAAACCAGCCAGACCTTCGCCGTGCTCGGCCTTGGCCGCATATCCGGCGATCGAGCTGGCATCGAGTGTCGATGGATCGACGTTGAAGCCCTTGCCCGGCTGCAGGATATGCGCGGCGAGCAAGCCGATGGCGAGAGCAATCGTCGATACAACCTCGAAGTAGATCAGCGCCTTCCCGCCCACACGCCCGACTTGGCGCATGTCGTGCATGCTCGCGATTCCCGTCACCACCGTACAAAAGATCACCGGACTGATGATCATGCGCACGAGTTTGATGAAGGCGTCGCCAAGCGGTTTCATCGCGATGCCGTCGGCGGGAAGGAAGTGGCCGAGCAATATGCCCGTAATGATCGCGGCGATCACCTGGACATAAAGCACTTTGTAGAAGGGTTTCCTGGCGCGCTTGAAATTCATGTCTCCTCCGTGGTTGAGGCAAAGCGCGTCCCCGCCGCCTTTGGCAAACGCCGAAAAGCAGTCAGGGTCGCGTCGTTTTGAATGCGGCCGAAGCCGCGCGGGCTACAACACGGCAGCCCAGGGATAGCGCTCGAAGTGGCGCTTTTCGAAGGCCTGAATATCGGCGAGTTGTGTAAGCGTCAGGTCGATCGTGTCCATGCCTTCGATCACCATGCGTTTATGGCGCGCCCCCAGCGGGAAGCTGAAAACCTTGCCGCTCGTGTCCGATGTCACGGTCTGCGCTTCGAGATCGATCTTGAGCCCGGATTCCGGATCATTCAGGGACTCACGCAGTAGGACGTCGACCGCCTCACGGTCCAGTTGCACGAGGAGCAGGCGATTGTTCATTGCGTTCGAGTAGAAGATTTCAGCGAAACTCGGCGCGATCACGGCATCGAAACCATATTGCTGAAGGCCCCACACCGCGTGTTCGCGGCTCGATCCACAACCGAAATTCGATCCGCCAATCAGGATGCGTACGGCTTTGTACTGCGGCTGGTTCAGTACGCAGGATTGAATCGGATCGCCGTGTTCGTCGAAACGAAGGTCGTAGAGAAGGCCTGCGCTCAAACCGGCTTTGTCGATGATCCGAAGGAATTGCTTCGGCATGATCTGGTCAGTGTCCAGATTTTCGATGGGCAACGGCGCAGCGCTGCTTTCGATCATGGTCAACTTAGCCATGGAGGTTCTCCAGCGTGCGGACATCGGTGATCCTGCCGGTCAGTGCGGCGGCGGCGGCCATCGCGGGGCTCATCAGATGCGTGAGGCCGCCGCGTCCTTGCCGGCCTTCGAAATTGCGATTGGTCGTCGATGCACAGCGTTCGCCCGCTTGCAAAAAGTCGTCGTTCATCGCGAGACACATGGAGCAACCCGGCTCGCGCCATTCAAAACCGGCGCTTTTCAACGTGTCCGCGATGCCTTCCGCTTCGGCCTGACGACGCACGGAGCCCGAGCCCGGCACGACCATCGCGCGCACGCCCTGGGCGACCTTTTGCCCGCGAACGATCGCCGCAACAATACGCAAGTCCTCGATCCGCCCATTCGTGCACGAACCGATAAACACGCGGTCGATCGGCGTTCCGGCTATCGGCTGATTCGATTCGAGCCCGATGTACTCCAGCGCCCGGCGCAATGCCGCAGCGGCTTCCGGCGTGGCCTGGGAAGCGGCGTCGGGCACGAGCGCGTCCACGCGCATCGCCTGGTCGGGGCTCGTGCCCCACGTGACGAACGGCGCAATGTCGCTTGCGTTGAAGCGGTGTTCTGCATCGAAGCTTGCGCCGTCGTCCGACTTGAGCTGCGTCCAGTCGGCGAGCGCGGCTTGCCACGCGGTGTCATCGAGCGATGTTGCATGCGCGCGGACGTAGTCGAACGTGGTTTGATCGGGCGCGATCAATGCCGCTCGCGCGCCCGCTTCCACGGTCATGTTGCACAAGGTCATGCGCGCTTCCGCTGAAAGCGCGGCGATCGTCGAGCCGGCGAATTCAACCGCATAACCCCGCGCTCCCTGAGCGCCGATCTGACTGATGATCCAGATGATCACGTCCTTCGACGACGTGCCGTATGGCAACGCGCCGTCGATCGTGATGCGCATGGT
>NZ_CAXTGZ010000701.1:0-3001 GCF_964243625.1 uncultured Caballeronia sp. | reverse complement strand
CGATCAGCACCGGCGGCTCGCCCTGCGCCGTCTGCGGCGAACACACAGGCGTCAATCTTTCCTGCATCAGGCAGGTCGCCTCCAGCCCGTCCCAGCGGCCGCTGCCAAAGAGAATGGCGGCATCGAGCGTGCCTTCGCCGAAATTCGTCGGCAGGAACCACGCGGTATCGACATTGAGTTGTGTGCCCGGCACATCCTCGTAGAAGCTCGGCAGGCGCGGCATCAGCCAGCGCGCGGCGAGCGTCGGCGTCACGCGCAAGGTCACGGTTTGCCCGCCGGTGCTCGTGACATGCATGGATCGGCGCGCAGTCGCCAGCAACTCCTCCACGATGGGAACCAGCCGCTGGCATTCCGCAGTCGGCACGACCATGCGCGTATGGCGCACGAAAAGCGCACAGCCGAAATACTCCTCGATCTGCTGGATGTGCCTGCTGACGGCGCTCTGGCTCAGGAAAAGCTGCTGCGAAGCGGCCGTGAAATTCCCGCAACGCGCGACCACCAGCAGCGACTGCAGCACATTGAACGGCGGATATCGCTCGATTTTCATTTATGCAAGTTGTGCATGGTAACCATGAGATTTTACCGTTTGTCGGTAAAAAATTGGCGTTCATAAAATCGGCTGGATCGTGCGGGTGGGTCTGGGTTCTCGACGCAGTCCGCCGCCGCATATCAATCAGCTTCGCGGCGATTCGCATGAGCGAGCATTCACACCGGTTGTGGGGCGGGCGCTTCAAGACGGGGCCGTCGGCGGCGTTGATTGATGGCACGTAACAAAGATCCCCGTGAAATGGGGCTTGCAGGAACACGCAGTGAAAAAGGCCGTCATCGATGCCAACAACTGATTTGAGCAAACCACGCTGGCCGGATGGCAAGCGATCCTGCTTCGCCTTGGCCTTCGATCTCGACGGACCCACGGGTGACGCGATGCTCGACGGGTCCATCTGGAAAAACCCTTCGTACTTCACGCTGGGCAGTTACGGGCCGTGGCGTGCCTTGGGCCGTCTGCTGGACATGCTCGCGGAACGCAAGGTCCCGGCCACGTTCTTCGTGCCTGCGTGGGTGCTGGAAAACTGGCCTAGGCAATGCGCGGCGATCCTGGAAGGCGGACACGAGATCGGTTACCACGGCTACAAGCATGAAGCATTCTGGACGCTCGATCGCAATGGACAACGCGCGGTCATGGAGCGCTCCGCGCAAGCCTTCGATAAACATCTCGGCATGCGCCCGGTCGGTTTTCGAACGCCATCGGGCGATTGGGGTCCTGACACCATCAGCGTCCTGATGGAAGCCGGCGTGCGCTACTCGAGCTCCATGCGCGGTGACGATCGTCCGTACTTCCTGCCGGCAGAAAACGGCGGCACGCCCATGATCGAGATCCCCGGACGCTGGGAGATGGACGATTATGCGTCGCTTGCATATCACCGCAATCCAAACTTTCCGGCGAGCCTCGACCGCATTGCAAGCTATGACACCACGCTTGACAACTGGCGTCGTGAATTCGACGGTTCGCATCGCGACGGGTTGTGCCTGACGACGCTGTTTCATCCGAAAGTCTCGGGTAAGCCGGGGCGTATCGCGCTGCTCGAAAGCCTGCTCGATCACATGCACGCGAAGGGCGACGTATGGTTCGCCACGTGTCGCGATGTGGCGCAATGGTGGCACGATAACCACACGGAGGCCTGAACGATGAACACAATACGGTGGCCTGACAATGCGCGAAGCGCCGTCGTCATCACGGTCGATTTCAACGACGAACACGGCATCCTCACGCAGGAACCGCGCATCGCGGGCCGCGAAAAATCGTTATCTGTATGGCGTTACGGCGCCAAGCGGGGGGTGGATCGCGTGCTCGATGCGCTGGAAGAATTCGATGTCCGTTCAAGCTGGTTCGTGCCGGGCCGTGTTGCCGAGACGCATGGCGAACTGGTCGCGCGCATTGATGCGCAGAAGCACGAGATAGGCAATATCGGCTACGTCTGCGAGGACTTCGATACGCTCACGCTCGACGCTCAGAAGAACGTCTTCAGGCAGGGACAAGCCGCGCTTGAAAACGTGCTTGGCCACCGCGCCGAGGGCTTCCGTTCGTTCACTGGAAACTGGGCGCCGGGCTTCGCGGACTTTCTTCGCGATGAAGGCGTCACCTGGTCGTCGTCGTGGCGTGGCGATGATCTGCCGTATTTCCATTTGCCGGATACCGACGCGGCGATCACTACACCGCCGCTCGTAGAGCTGCCGCTTCACTATGAGCTCGAAGACGAGCCTTACTTCGCATACAACCTGTCGCCGGCGGTTCCTGTAGGGCAGCCCCGCATTCCGTCGTACGGTGAAGTGCTGAAGAACTGGAAACATGACTTCGCGGCGTTCCATCGATTTGGATTGTGCTTCGTGCTGCGGCTGCATCCGGAGATCATCGGCACGGCAGCGCGCATCGATGTGCTGCGTGAACTGCTCGCCGACATCCGCTCACGCAACGATGTCTGGTTCGCGACGGGCGCCGAGATGGCCGCGTGGTGGCGCCAAATCGTCACGAGCAACGAGCCCGGTCACCCGGTCGAAGTGTATGCACGGCACAAGCAGGAGCAGGCATGAACGCTGGCAAATCGACCTTGTCGCAACGGCTTGCGGGGTTTATCGCAGAGACTTCGGGGGAGACGCTTCCGGCCGCTGTCGTGCATAAAGCGAAACGCCATATACTCGACACGCTCGGCGCTTCTCTGGGCGGTGCGACGGCCGTTGAAGCGCGCAGCGTGCGTGCATTGATGAGCCTGGGAAGCAAAGGCGAAATACGCGCATGGGGTACGTCGCAGAGTTTTAACGCGCGTGACGCGGCGTTCGTCAATGGCGTTGCAGCACATGCACTCGAACTCGATGACGCCGGCGGCTGCGACCACTCCGGCGCAGTCGTCCTTCCCGCTGCATTCGCGGCGCTCGCCTGCACCGACCGCGCTGTATCAGGACGCGAATTTCTGACGGCGGTCGTCATAGGCTACGACGTCGGCCG
>NZ_CAXTGZ010000700.1:0-3003 GCF_964243625.1 uncultured Caballeronia sp. | reverse complement strand
CGAAGCAACGTAACCACCGACGTTGAACGGGCTCAAAGGGGCGAACAGGTTGTTAATCGCGGTGAGATAAGATGACAGCAAGGTGTCCAGGGCCGTACCTGTCGAGGGGCTATTCGTCAACGCCTGTGCAATGTCGTCACCGACGCCATTGAAGAAGGGCACCACATACTCGGTGTAGTACTGGATGTTCATCCCGGCGGTGATGATGAGTCCCCATGCAGCGAACCGCATGAAGAAGTCGATCACCGGCTGGTCCGTCGCACCACGCCAGTAGGAGGTCATGATCAACAACATGTAGATGCCGAGGCCAGCCGCGACCAGAGGGCTGATCAACGTGATCAGGTTGGCAGAGCCCGTCATGATCGTCTGATTGACGGTCGTGTCGAACATGGTCATGAGCGGCTGGAAAATGGCGACATTGATCGGAGCCACGCTCATGATGTTGCTCCGTCTTCGAGACTCGCTGCATAGGCTGGGCCATGCGAGGGGTCTATGGCATGCCGATCGAATTTGGCAGCCTTCTTCTTGCCCTTGCGCCGTGATTGGAAGACCGCCATACACTTGTCGATATCAGGCCCGTATTCCGCCCACACCTTGTCCCAAATCGGAATGTTGTCCGTCGTGCCGGAGAGAACTGCAAGCGCGTCCGACATGCCATATAGATCAAGCGTTGCAAACACTGACTGATTGCTCTGTTTGATGAGAAACGTCCGCGATTCCTTGTCGAGGCTCTTGAGGACGTCGAACTCCTTTCGGTTCATGTTGCACACCTCGTAAGCCTCGAACCGCGCGTCGGGGTTCGGCAGATAGATCTTGGTGGCCGTCTGCTGTTGAATTGCGGCAAAGATCGGGCTCGCAATGGCATCTTCCGGCGACTGCGACACAAGCAGCACGAACTCTTCGATCTTTCGACCGGTTTTGAGCGACTTCAAAATCAGGTCTTGTGTCACGGGGTACTGCGCTGGCAACCAGAATTCTTCGACGATCGTCACCAGCAGGCCGCCGTTTTCCTGCATCAGCTTTTTGAGGTAGAAGAGGTAGGCAAGGACTGGCTCAGTTGGTTGATAGTTTTTCTGCAGGAAATCGGTGACGTCAAAGCCGATGCGGTGCTGCTTCGTCACGTCGATCATCGTATTGGGCACGTTGTCGAGCGCCCACGCGAATTCGCCGTCGGCCGCATGGCACCACTTCGACAGCCGCGTCCAGAGCGAATTGGGCGTGCCGTCATCCGCAATGTTTTCGAGCAGGCGGCTGAACACGCGATCTTCGACCCGCTCGATTGCATAGATGGCGTCGACCGCGTTCTTGACTTTGACCGCATCGGCGTCATTAATCTGGCCAGCAGGGTCACGCCCGCACGACCTCACCAGGCTGTACAGGAACTGCAAGTTCGCTTCGGTGGGCGGAAGCTCAAACGGCGCGAGCCCCGTTTCGACACCGGCCTTCAACGGCAGATAGACACCGCCTAGGTTACGAATGAAGATCTCCATTCCCCGGTCGAGGTCAAGGGCGAAGATCTTAGGATCGAACCGCTCGAGAAAACCGACGAGCGACAGCTGCAGCGTGGTCTTACCTGTACCGGTCGCACCGAGGATCAGGGTGTGACCTGCGAATTTCTCGCCGGTGTTGTCCTGATCAGGCAGCGACGCGTGAAAATTGAAATCGAATCGACCCTTGCCTACGGTCGAGAGTGGCATCACCGCGGTGCCGTCGCCGATTGGATTGCCCTTCGCTTTGCCAGTCGAGTAGTTGTGCATAGACGACGTCGACGCCAGCGTGCGGGTGGACCGAGGACTCGGGCGCGGCTTCTTGGTCGCGCCTGGCACCTGACTAAAGTAGGTGACCGGGGCAGACAAGGTGGCAGGCATCCAGCTCACACCGCATTCATTGAGCGACTGCGCGGCAACGTAGGTCCCGTTTTCGATTGCCTTCTGCGCGCTCAATCCGTATACCACGAGCGCACCATGGTAATCACCGAACGCAAGCTCACGCGCAGCGAGTAGGGCCTGCGCGTGACTCAAGTCGTCAATTTGATGAACGGCCTTGTCTTGCACCGACGTAAGCTTGCCAATCTGTGTTTCGATCTTCGCGTTCGCCTGATGCGTGCCCAGAAATCCGAACGATTGCGTCAAGGTGAACTCGACAGGCACGGTCAGCAGCGAATTCATCTGGCCCCAGCCGCTCTTCGGCAAATCCTTCAAGTCATAGCAAACTGCGTATTTGGTGTTGTTGTCGGAGCGCACTTCCAAAACGTCGTAACCGAAGTGCATCCACGCGTTCGGTATCGCTTGGTGGCCTGGCATCTCGGTCACCGGCACCCGACGCTCGACACCATTGATCAGCTCGCCGATGAATTCAAAGGTTTCGGAAAACATCACGCCATTGCGCTCGTAAGCGCACAAGATCTCCGGGTCGTACGCGTTCAGGGCCTTTACGATGGTCTGCAAGAGCTCTTCCATCTCGGCCACGCCTTCCGCGAGATCGTCGTGCTTAAGCACCACGCTCAAAAAGTAAGTGTTTTCGAAATAGTCGGTTTTCTTGAAGCGCGCGAGATACTGTTCGCTAAAGTCCTTCATAAACGACGAGCGAAACCCGTACGTCTGGTCGTGCGCCATGCGCCGGCGCTTGAGCGTCGTGGTGATCGACAGTCGATTGCCTTTGGTCGCGCCGAGAGACGACAAGAAGCGATTGAAGGAGTCGAAGCGGTTTTCCAGAATGGAGTCCGTCGCCGACTCAAACGGGATGCCCGGCAGACGGATAACGAGCAAGGTTCGGTCGTTGCCGCAACTCGTCACATGCTCGGAGACGGCGTGACCGATCTTCGGCATCTTGTCTTCAACGGCCGGCTGACGTTTCATTTTTTCGTAAATGGACATCATCTTTCCTTGCGCTGCGGAGGCCCGTTCCGAAACAGCTCGGCTCGGAACTGCTCGTGGGCTACGCGTGACGGGGTCAACTCGAATGCCTGGCGGAACGTATCAAGCCGGTAGCCGTACTTCATCG
>NZ_CAXTGZ010000699.1:0-3007 GCF_964243625.1 uncultured Caballeronia sp. | reverse complement strand
AAGAGTTCAACATCCTGTGGGACATAGCCCAGATGACGTCCCAGCGTATCACGCGGCCAATTGGCAATGTCGGCGCCGTCCAAGCGCACCGTGCCTGATTGCGGCTCCCACAGGCCGGCCAGAAGCCGCAGAAGTGTTGATTTTCCGGACGCGCTCGAGCCGACAATCACGAGCAGTTGGCCGGGGTCGAGGGAGAATTGAATTCCCTTAAGAAGTAGGCGCCCACGTTGATCGTTGACGCTGCGACTGCTGAAAGTCAGTGCGTCCACAGTAAGCCGGCCCTTGGGCGGAGGTAGCTCGATAGCGCTGCGTCCAACCGTCCAACGATATAGTGCATTGAGACGGTCCCAACCCTGCCGAACCTCTGTAAGCTGCTTCCAGCTTCCAAGCATTTGCTCAACTGGGGCGAGTGCTTTGCCTAGCAATATTGTGGTGGCAAGCATGACTCCCCCCGTTGCATATTGGTTGATAACAAGCCATGCACCAACCGCCATCATCACAACCTGAATGGCCTGACGCAGCGCCTTGCTGACATTTTTGTTCAACATGGACGTGTCGGTGACTTGCTCCTGCGCGTCTAGATCCAGGCTTCGCCGGACTGCCCATGCGTCAATTACGGCAGCGTTCATGCCAAGCACAGTCACAATTTCCGCGTTGCGCCCAATCTGAGCGGCGATCTGGTCCGTTTCGCGTTGACGTGCCATGTATGAGCGCACTCCGCCCCTGGTCGATCTGTCGTTGAGTAATGTCAGGCAGACCAAAATGATCGCGCTTCCCACCGCAATCAGACCGAGCGACCAATGGAAAAGGAACATGAGCGCTAGGTAAAACACAAGCCAAGGCATATCAAGAAGCGCAGTCACTCCCGCACCCGAAAGGAATGCACGAAGAGCGGCCACGTCCTGAGACGTAGCAAGATCCGGCCGGGGAGTTCGTCTTGCCAGCATATCGACGCGGGCCTCGAGAGCTAGTCGGTCCAACCGGTCCGCGAGTTGCCGGCCGAGATCGGTCAACACGCGGCTGCGGACAACTTCCACTGCAAACGTCATGAACAACGCGATCGTCATGAATATCACTAGCATTACCAATGTTTCGAGGCTGCGGCTTGGCAAAACACGGTCGTAAACCTGTAATAGGTACAACGTAGGCGCCAACACGAGAAGATTGCTAGCAATGCCGAAGAACGTTGCGACCAGCAGATGCCGCTTTATTGCCTGAAAAATTGTCATATTTACTTTTCGGAAGCGCCGGCCTGTTTGCCTTCGCGCGCGTCAAGCTGTGCAAGCGTCGACTCGTCAAGCTGCGCCACACTTGCCTTGAGGCGAAGGAACTGCACTAGCGTGTCATAACGTGCGCTGGCTAGGTCGCGCCTTGTTCGAAATAGCTTGTCTTCGGCGTCGAGGACGTTAGCGTTGATACGCACTCCAACACGAAAACCTTTACGGTCGGATTGCAGGGCCGTTGCGGCGGATCGCTCTGCAGTCTGCAGTGCGGCAATTTGAGCTAGCCCTTCGCTCACGCCGAGAAAGGCCTGTTTAGCATCAAGTGCAGCCGAGCGGCGCGCATCCTCCAAGTCGTCTTCGGCCTTGTCTCTGAGCGCGAGTGCTTCCCGTTTTTTACTCAATGTTGAAAGACCGTCGAAAAGCGGAATGCTGATCTGGATTCCGATCTCGCCCGACGATGCGCGGTGCGCACCGGTGTAGAAGTTCGTTTGTCCGTTGATGAACGCCGCGTTGCCGTTACTCGCATTGCCGACTAAAGAAACACTCGGCATGTAGCTCGCGTCCACTTTGCTGACCTCTCGCTTCGCAATTTCGAGCGCAATCTGCTGTTGCCGTACGTCCAGCCCAGATATCTGTGCATCCGATTCCCACACCTCGGACGAACCGGGTGTAAAGGTCGCCAAGCTAGTGCTTGCGTCGAGCTGTTCAATTGCGTCGACGGAGTGCCCGACTATCTTGCGCAGCGCAGCGTAGCGCCTAGCAAGTTCCCCCTGCGCCTTGACCAAATCGGCATGTGCGGAATCGGCCGCCGCCTGTGCCTCGTCCAGATCGACGACGGTCGCTGCGCCGAGCGTAAAGCTCCGTCGAGTCAGTTCCAACTGTTCGTTGACCGAACGCAGATGCTCCTGCGCAAGCACAAAGCCATCTCTCGCCGATAGTGAATCAAAATACGCTTGTGCTACTCGCAGAAGGATATCCTGCTTCGCGCTAGCGAAGATGAAGCCGGCACCAATAACCGAGAGTTTACTTTCCTGATAGGACTCCCAATCATCCCACTTAAATAAAGACTGATTTAGCGATAGCGCTGCGCCCACCGTGGAATAAGGTGCAGCTGGTTGCCCCGGTACATGGATCGCATTTTTGAAATCGGACTGGGTGAGGCCGAGGTGTGGAAGCAGCGCTGCTCGCGCCTCGGGTTCTTTTTGCAAACCCGCGCGATATGACGCTTCGGCACTCGCAAACGTGGCGTCATGTGCCAAAGCGTCATCAACCAATTCGGACAGCCTTGCCGCGTGGGTAGTCACGGTCGAAAATGACAACGCTAAAAGCCCAGCGGTCAGCGCAGATGAACGCAAGCGACTGAGGCGCCCACGCTCAGTCGAACGTCGTTCCGTATAACTCGTCCGAAGCATCATAAGCAACCAGCCATTTGGCCGGCCGACTCGGCGAGCGCTGTAACGCGCGCCCGATAAATTTCGTTCGCAATGTGCGGCAACGTTTTTTTAGTATAGGAGCACAGACGGCACCCTGTCGCATGGCGAATTTGTCTCATAGTTCTATCTCTTGCTCAGCGTCCAAGGATGGCGCCGATCCCCAAAGAGTGACCGGCGCACTATCTTTGAATTGAATGTTTAATCAAGTTTCACAGGTGCAGACGGCTTGAAAAATCGGAGAACTCCTAATTCGCATTTTAAAAAAATATGTATGGCAATCGGAATATTTTAGAAAGGCGAACGCATTGCCAAGCTGGTGCGCTTTGCATCGACGCATACGGATTCGTCGGA
>NZ_CAXTGZ010000698.1:0-3013 GCF_964243625.1 uncultured Caballeronia sp. | reverse complement strand
CCTCTATCGTGCCCACTTCCCCGGAGGGAGGGCGGTGTCCATTCCATCTCGGCCAGACCCGGTCCGACGCTGAACTGAGGAAGTGAGTCGCCGTTGATCGGGCCGCATCGGGGCAGAGTCCACCCGAACCGGTCATCCATGCTTCTCAGGAACGGCTGTTGGCGGGTCCAAATAACTGGGAGTGGAGGCGATCCGACAGCCGACAAAATTGTTCTTACATTCCACAAAAAAAGGAAGGTCGCAATGGGTGATTAACTATCAAAAACATCGCTCATTAAGATCTATTCTGCGGGAGTGGCCGCTTGCTATCTTGCAGGATTTTGGCTGGCCGTGAATGACCCGATAGTGACGTACAATTTCCTCCATATACAGTCCGGGAGATGTGCATCGCGGGTCAGTGCAGCGGGCTTGCTTCCAGAAATAGGCACATAGCTTCGCAGCATATTCGCCCCGCTTTCTGCCTCGATCATGTTGGAAGTCGAGAGAGCATCAATGGGTACGGGCAGATGTGCTTTGGTACCTATCCGAAATACGAGGTCCTTCGCCCACCCTGTGTGCGTTCAGACAGGCGTGTAGATCGAAAGCTTAAGCGCCGGATCGTCATTCGCTTGAAACGTGGCGTATTCATAGCGTTGTGCGCCCCGTTCCGGATGGGTGAGCACTTTCTGCCCGGACGTACTCCCGCGAATGTCATGTGCATTCCACCACTTCTTGAATTCCGGGCTATGGGCGCGCACGCGTTCAACCAATTCTATGAAGGCAGGATCGCCAGCATGGAGATCGTGAGTCGCGCGAAAGAGCGCTACCATGCGGCGCGCCTCGTCAGTCCAGCTCCGGCCGAACAGCCGACGCGAATCCGTTTCGATGAACATGAATGCAAGAATATTTCGATTCGATGCGTCGAGGCGATCAAAGCCAAGGACATCCGCGGCGGCAGCGTTCCAGGCCAAAATGTCCCAGCGTCGGCCAGTGACGTAAGCGGGCAAGTTTACGCTCTTGATAAGACGCTCGATTACCGGCGGCACGCTTTCTGGCGCAAAGCCTCGGTGATCGCCATTGCGCGCCAAGGCACGCAGATGTGCCGCTTCGGCCTTACCAAGGCGCAGGGCGCTGGCGAGAGCATCGAGCGTGGCATCGGATGGACTGACCGTACGTCCCTGTTCGAGGCGGACATACCAGTCGACGCCGATGCCCGCTAACTCCGCTACTTCCTCGCGCCGCAAGCCTGGCGTACGGCGTCGTCGTCCGCTCTTAAGCCCAAGCTCGGCAGGGCTTATTTTCTCGCGCCGTGAGCGCAAAAAATCGCCAAATTCACTTCGGCTCGTTGTCGCCATGGTTTGTTTTCCCCTGTAGGAGGGTCGCTTGAGTCCTAGGATAGTACTAGGCCTTGTTGCCTATTCCAAACCTGCCAGAATGGGCTCTCCCAACCATACAAACGCAAAAGCCATGAAAAGCTGCAATCCTGAAGACGCTTGGCCAGCCCCTCGAAATCGCAGAAATGCCGACGCCGGAAATTGGCACGGGCGAAGTCGTCGTTAATGTCGTCGCCGCCCCAGTGCTGTCCTACGCGAACGAAGTGTTCAACGGCAAACGACGCTACCTGATCGACCTACCGATGGTACCGGGGTGCGGTGCGATCGGTCGTGTGCGCACAAGCGGCCCGGACGCGACCCACCTGAAGCAGGGTGACTGGGTGTTTTGCGACCCGACTGTGCGTTCACGCGATGACGCTCTGATGCCCGATATCACCCTGCAGGGCTGGAGCGCACGGGGAGAAGGCGGCATGCGCCTGCAACGGCATTTTCGCGACGGCACTTTCGCCGAACAGGTGCGCATACCGACTGAAAATGCGATTCGCATCGGCGAGATCGATCCACGCGATGCTGCGCGCTGGTGCGCACTCAACACCATGCTCGTGCCTTACGGGGGATTGCTCGCCGCCAACTTCCAAGCCGGCGAAATATTGCTGGTGAGCGGTGCGACCGGAAACTTTGGCAGTGCTTGCGTCGCGACAGCTCTCGCGATGGGCGCACACTGCGTCGTCGCGCCTGGGCGCAATGAACCTGCGCTCGCAGATCTCAAGCGCCGATTCGGTGATCGTGTGCAGACCGTGATACTTTCGGGCAATGAGGATGATGACCGGGAGCGCATGCGTGCGTGCGCTCCCGGCCCTGTTGATTGCGTCATCGATCTGTTGCCGCCATCGGCGACAACCACGACGGTGCGCGCGGCAGTGATGGCTGTGCGCCCTTACGGCCGCGTTGTGCTAATGGGCGGTGTAGGTATGCTTGGCGGCGACGGACTCGACCTGCCTTATCCTTGGATTATGCGCAATGACATCACGGTGCGCGGCAAATGGATGTATTCGCCCGAAGCAGTGACGCGCATGACCGGCTTGATCCGCGCGGGCCTGCTAGATCTTGGGCACTTTGACGTCACCGCATTTGCGCTGGACGACGCGAACGAAGCAGTAGCTCATGCAGCCGCCAACGGCGGGCCTTTCAGAATGACTGTGGTCCGGCCATAGATTGCGGCGGTCCACCACTTGCGCTTATGCCGTAATGTGGAGGCGCGATCGCAGATGCAGCGAAGCGCTCGACGATCCGATGGGCGCGCGGTGGTAATCCAAGCGATGGAGAGATATGTCAGCAGAACACTGAACATGATCAACTGCATATCAGGCTAAGTTGGAACCATTGCTAACGACTTCGCTACGTGTTATCACAGTCGCTTATTGGCCAATCAGCGTCCGACGGCCGACCGGCTTTGTTTCGTCTCATCTCCAAGCGCCCAAGCTATAGGCGCCTGGTGAGGCCAACCGCATTCGAAGTCAGCGGTCCAATTGACGACTCCCAGCGCGCTCATTGCGATAGTCGGACGGCGGCAGTGCCGCAGTCCGACGTCATTGATCGCATGCTCGTGAAGATGACCGTTGTATCCTCAAACGTTTTGCCCATGAGGTTAAAGAGCAGTTCGGCGATTCTTTTATAGATTGTAGATTTCGGTCGTTGGT
>NZ_CAXTGZ010000697.1:0-3020 GCF_964243625.1 uncultured Caballeronia sp. | reverse complement strand
GTGACCACTCAAGGTCAAACCCTGCACGTACGCGACACATACACGTAGGTGATCGAAGACATGGGCATCTTCGATAGCAGCGAACACTAGTTTCACCCCGGCATACCCAATCTCAGCAGCAAGCTCTTCTGCACTCCTGTGCCGGTCCAGCAAGAGAGGGTGGCAGCCAAAGCTACGAAGCGCCTGGGTGATGTCATTCTCGCCGCTCTTTTGTGACGACAATACACCCACTGTTTGGCCAGCCTGAAGTCCATAATGCATGAGCAGCAGGGGCGACTTGTTGGGCGATAACTGAGATTCGCGCATCTAAGTGCCTTATTCCTTTCTTCCTTCATGATGGAGCCGAAGCGCCCTCAACGCCTTTTGCGGACTGAACCCCGTAGCGTATGCCGTCGCCGACAGCAAGATCAACACGCCTCCTATCATCTGCTCCGTGTTCATCACTTTTCCAAACGCAAGAAAATCGACCAACACTGCAACCAGCGGATAGACAAACCCGAGTACGGCAATGCTGCCTGTTGCCGCCTTCTTGAACGCCCCGTACAACAGTATGTACATAAACGTGGTGTGAAAAAGTCCCAACGCAACAATCGCGAAGACCTGATGACCCGCTGCGGGGAGATCGTGAAAGTTGACGAGCGGTAAGAAGGCGATGGTTCCAATGAACATATGGCAGACTGCAATCACTTCTGGCCGCATTGTCCTGGACAGAGTCTTTGTGAGAAGTGTGGTGACCGCATACAGCATTGCCGCCACTAAAGCGCAACCGACGCCGAGCATATAGGTCGAAGAAGGCTCGTGAGCGCTGGGCTGTGCGAGAACCACCACACCACAAAAAGCTATTGTCAGCCAGAAAACTGCTGATCGAGAAGGCCGCTCTTTTCGAAATAAAAGGCCTGCCAGCACGAGCAAAAACGGCTGAACGTTATATACCACTGTCGTTATACCGACCGACGTCAGACCGTACGCAGTGAAGAGAAAATACCAATTGAATATCAGCGTGAGTGCGCCCAACACAATGTTGGTAGATTGGCTCAAGCTGAGTCGTAGCGATCGGAAAAACCCTTTCATCCAACAGTAAGCGCAAAGGCCGATCGATCCGATTGCGCAACGAAAGAAAACTACGTTGAACGGCTTTTCCCCTGAGAGGATTACAAAATAGCCGATGGTCCCTGCAATAACCATGGCACATAACATATAAATTTTCCCAGCGCGCTCGTCGCGCGCCAGGGCTCTCGCCAATACCTTCGATTCGCTTGGTATCGTCGTCACTTTTGCCGAACCTCAGCCTCAACGTTAACAAGCATGACGTCTCGGTACGAAGTTCCATGCGACGATCCTAACGGCGTTACAGCATGCTTCTTGGTTCGGTCAACAATCAGCGTGTCAAATGGCTTTTGAAGGCGCAAGACATTTGTCGGCTTGCTGTCCATCCCGGAAATTACGCTATCGGCGCCTATGGCATTAGGCGTTAAATCAATCAGATGAATGAGCACCAAGGGTTCGTCGTCGAGATGTAGCCAAACTGGAGAACTGAATGACGCATAACCCTCCTCTGCTCTGTACCGTATAAAATGAACGCTTATATTTAAGATATCCACGCCGGCCCGATGACAATATTTATTGATGTAATGCGCATCGCCCTTAAGGATGTGAAGAAAAACGCTGTCAGTTACCAGTTCGTCACTGATCGGCGCAAAGACGCGGACCCTGCCGCCGTCGGAGTCATTCGCAGAATATGACTGAAAGTAATTCTGATTCTCATTCTTTCGGACCTGCTGCGACGGACGATCATATATAAGCTTGATCATTCCCCGATCACGTACACTCGCGTAAGGATCGGGTCGTAATTGACTCTCGTAAAAATTATGGAACCTAGCGTGACTATGATCGGGCAAACCCTTTTATATACGTTGATCCGGGAATAAACTTGAATCCATCAACAATATTCATTCTGTCTTCCTTATCTAACTATAGGACCGCTTGTCGGCTGCTACCTCACTAAATCTGTTTCCATCTTCAATTGAGGCGGAATTTCACACCTGTTAACGATTCAGGATCTTGCGCGCCACTGATTCGCGTCATCACTTCGTTGAGGACATTCGAGATTCCCCACAGATCGTGGTAAGTACAAAGTCCACTCGCCAACTCACGTTGCAGGTCTGCTTCGCGTTTCTGAATCGCGTTCGGCCATCCACGGTCAGCTCCTGCCCGATGGTGCCAGTCATGCACGACAAGCGATCCTTGAACGATCAGCATTCTCGTTGGCAGATGAATAACAACATGTTCGAGTGCCCAAACCGTCCAGGCAACGGCTAAGTGGGTGCCGCGAAGCCTGTTTGAGGGCGTTGCCCGTCCGCAAAACCGCGCATGACTATTTTTTACGTGCGACGCGCGCACACTTTCACCTTCTTTACGCAAGACCCACGCATGCTCGGTAACCAGGTGAAGTAAGGAGCAAATCTGATAAAGCACCGTAAGCGGGAGCACAATGGAAATGACAAATGTTACCCATCCCGCTCGGCTTGCTTTCTTAGACTCATCTCTTCCTCATTATTATTATGGAATATTTTTTCAAAATTTAATGAATGATGCTTTGATACGCTTGTGTGCATCGCTTTAAGCCGACGCATGACATGAAGCATGCTCCGAAATTAGGTTCGTTAAATCCAACGCGCAGTACTAAGTTCATACCGAGACTCGTTGCTCCCTAATTGTATTCGCAGCAGTAACTATGCTCGCAACAAATCAACATGTGTGTCAAATGTTGTAATAAGCGAACACGCGCCACTTCCAGGAATACCTATCTTGTTTAGGATTTTTCATTTAACGCTGAGATTATTCTTAAATGCGAGCAATAGATCGCCAATCGGATAACTAGGCTGTTCGCTTGCTCCTATGTCGCCGCGGCGATTGCACTCAAATATCCGTATGATGATCACACCCCGGAAATGCCGGATTTAACTCGGATTGAACTGAGGTATTAGTTGAGGACTTGCATTCTGAAGGCTTTCGCAATG
>NZ_CAXTGZ010000696.1:0-3022 GCF_964243625.1 uncultured Caballeronia sp. | reverse complement strand
TAAGACCATGAAGATGAAGACGGGCCATCACGGCGCGAATCATCCGGTGAAGGATCTCGAGAACGGCCGCGTGGTGATCACGTCGCAGAATCACGGTTTTGCCGTGGATGCCGCCACGCTGCCCGCCAACGCAAAGGTCACGCATACCTCGTTGTTCGACGGCACGCTGCAGGGCTTCGCGCTCACCGACAAACCCGCGTTCTGTTTCCAGGGCCATCCGGAAGCATCGCCGGGACCGAACGATATTGCGTACTTGTTCGATCGGTTCGTCGGCCTGATGGAAGCGCAAAAAGAAGCGGCTTGAATATAGGCGCGCAGACACGCCAGACACGCAAAAACAGAACACGCAACACAATCATTGAGAGCAGTTATGCCGAAGCGGACAGACATCAAGAGCATCCTCATCATCGGCGCGGGACCGATCATCATCGGCCAGGCGTGCGAGTTCGATTATTCGGGCGCGCAGGCGTGCAAGGCGCTGCGCGAGGAAGGCTACAAGGTCATTCTCGTCAACAGCAATCCCGCGACGATCATGACCGACCCGAATACGGCCGACGTGACGTATATCGAGCCGATCACGTGGGAAGTGGTCGAGCGCATCATCGATAAAGAACGCCCCGACGCCATCCTCCCGACCATGGGCGGACAAACCGCGCTGAACTGTGCGCTGGATCTGTTCCATCACGGCGTGCTGGAAAAGTACAAGGTCGAACTGATCGGCGCGTCGCCGGAAGCCATCGACAAAGCCGAAGACCGGCAGAAGTTCAAGGAAGCAATGACGAAGATTGGCCTGGGTTCGGCCAAGTCGGGCATTGCGCATTCCATGGAAGAGGCGCTGCAAGTGCAGGCGGAGATCGCTGCGCAGACGGGCAGCGGCGGCTACCCCACGGTGATTCGTCCTTCGTTCACGCTGGGCGGATCGGGCGGCGGCATTGCCTACAACAAGGAAGAGTTCGAGGAGATTTGCCGTCGCGGACTGGACCTGTCGCCCACGCGCGAATTGTTGATCGAAGAGTCGCTGCTCGGCTGGAAAGAGTTCGAGATGGAAGTCGTCCGCGATACCAAGGACAACTGCATCATTGTCTGCTCGATCGAAAACCTGGACCCGATGGGCGTGCACACCGGCGACTCCATCACGGTCGCGCCGGCGCAAACGCTCACCGACAAGGAATACCAGATCCTGCGTAACGCATCGCTCGCGGTGCTGCGCGAGATCGGCGTGGACACGGGCGGCTCGAACGTGCAGTTCGCGATCAACCCGAAAGACGGCCGCATGGTCGTGATCGAGATGAACCCGCGTGTGTCGCGTTCGTCGGCGCTGGCATCGAAGGCGACAGGTTTCCCGATTGCCAAGGTCGCCGCGAAGCTGGCCGTCGGCTACACGCTCGACGAGCTGAAGAACGAGATCACGGGTGGTCAGACGCCGGCGTCGTTCGAACCGACCATCGACTATGTGGTGACCAAGATTCCGCGTTTCGCGTTCGAAAAATTCCGCGAAGCCGATGCACGCCTGACAACGCAAATGAAGTCGGTCGGCGAAGTGATGGCAATTGGCCGCACGTTCCAGGAATCGTTCCAGAAGGCGTTGCGCGGTCTGGAAGTGGGTGTCGACGGACTCGACGAAAAGACCACCAGCCGCGACGAAGTGATTCGTGAGATCGGCGAGCCGGGTCCGGACCGGATCTGGTTCCTGGGCGACGCGTTCCGTCTCGGTCTGACTGCTCAGGAAATCTTCGAAGAGACGTCGATCGATCCGTGGTTTCTCGCGCAGATCGAGCAAATCATCCAGAAGGAAAAGGCGCTTGGCGGTCGTACCGTCGACAGCCTGACCAAGGATGAAATGCTGTACCTGAAGCAGAGCGGGTTCTCGGATCGCCGCCTGGCGAAGTTGCTGGGCTCCGATCAGACGGCCGTGCGCAAACACCGTCACGCATTGAAGGTGCGTCCGGTCTACAAGCGCGTGGACACGTGCGCCGCCGAATTCGCGACGAAGACCGCTTACATGTACTCGACCTACGAGGAAGAGTGCGAAGCGAATCCGACGGATAAAAAGAAGATCATGGTCCTGGGCGGCGGTCCGAACCGGATTGGGCAGGGCATCGAATTCGATTATTGCTGCGTGCACGCAGCTTTGGCGATGCGCGAAGACGGCTATGAAACGATCATGGTCAACTGCAATCCCGAGACTGTTTCCACCGACTACGACACGTCTGATCGGCTGTATTTCGAATCGCTGACGCTCGAAGACGTGCTTGAAATCGTGGAGCTGGAAAAGCCGGTTGGCGTGATTGTGCAGTACGGCGGCCAGACGCCGTTGAAGCTCGCGCTGGACCTCGAAGCGAACGGCGTACCGATTGTCGGAACATCGCCGGACATGATCGATGCCGCCGAAGACCGCGAGCGTTTTCAGAAGCTGTTGCAGGACCTGAACCTGCGCCAGCCGCCGAACCGTACGGCGCGCGCCGAAGACGAAGCACTGCGTCTCGCCGAGGAAATCGGCTATCCGCTGGTCGTGCGCCCGTCGTACGTGCTCGGCGGTCGCGCGATGGAAATCGTCCACGAGCCGCGCGATCTGGAACGCTACATGCGCGAAGCCGTGAAGGTGTCGCACGATTCGCCGGTGCTGCTCGACCGTTTCCTGAACGACGCCATTGAATGCGATGTGGACTGCATCTCGGATGGCGAGGCGGTGTTCATCGGCGGCGTGATGGAGCATATCGAACAGGCGGGCGTGCATTCCGGCGACTCGGCTTGCTCGCTGCCGCCGTATTCGCTGTCGCAGGAAACCATCGATGAACTCAAGCGCCAGACCGGCGCCATGGCGCGTGCGCTGAACGTGGTCGGCCTGATGAACGTGCAGTTCGCGATCCAGCAAGTGCCGCAGGCCGATGGCTCGAAAGAGGACGTCATCTACGTGCTGGAAGTGAATCCGCGGGCTTCGCGTACGGTGCCGTACGTGTCGAAGGCAACCAGCCTGCCGCTCGCGAAAATCGCGGCGCGCGCCATGGTCGGTCAGACGCTC
>NZ_CAXTGZ010000695.1:0-3022 GCF_964243625.1 uncultured Caballeronia sp. | reverse complement strand
GGTCATCGTGAAGCTGCCCAGACGCTTGCTCTTTACTGGGAGAATCGCTGGGGATACTCGGCGTCAGGAGACTCGGTTCCTAACCGCTCTATTGCCCAGAAATGGTACAAACGTTACGGTGAAAACAATCAAAAGGTCTTGCAAACAGCGAGCCCCATCGCTTCATAGAGGGTGAGCGGAGATAACCGTGCGGCTCCGCATCGTTCGTCACGCAATGCTGGGTTTGACTGCCATACCGCAGGTCGGCTATATTTTTGCCGGTCGTCAAGTAGCCCTGAATGCGGAGCATCAACCAATGACCGCGTCTGATCCGGCGCAAATTTGCATCAATCTATTTGTGCCGCCCACACCGCATCCCAGACCATCTAAACGAACCTGTCGTCATGATCAATTGAGCAGTTGATCCTTGACGAAAGATTCATCAGAGCAAAATCATTTGTTGCAAAAGCTCCAGCGCCTTGTTTTCGTTCAGAAGCCCGGTCCGCGCCTTCGCAGCAATTGTCTTCAGCAATGCTTCAGCGATGGGTGGAATCCCACGCAAATGAGCAAGGTCGCTCACCACTGAAAGCGAAAGCGCTTCGTCGGCCAAGTCTTTCCCGGTGTTCGACGGTTGGTTGTTTTGGTTGGCACCATCAACCGCATCAACAGGTTTCTTAAGGAAGTCTGCAGCGTTCGCTACAGTGGTGACATTTTCCATTAGGTTACTTGTAACGTCTTGGTCTGGGACGCTGACAGTTTGCGGTTGAGGCACCGTGCTAGTTTCGTCCACAAGATGTTTCGCTACCGCCGCTTGCGGTTTATAACTTGTTGCTATGGGCGTCGCCGTCTTGCGTTTTCTTGAGGTCGGTGCGAGGAGTTCGTTCACGTGGTCAGGCACATCGTGCGTCTGTCGTGGCGTGTCGAGCCACCCCGCTGGCAGCTCTAGTACATCGGTAAAGCGTTTCGCTTCAACATCATCCAAACGCTTTTTCCCGTGCAGTCGATGCGCCATGTTTGACTGGCTTAGGTTCAACATTCGGCTTAGCAGCGCTTTCGATCCATTGCGGGCAGTCAAGACATGAAGGTTCGCCTGTCGAACCTCAGGAATTGTAGGTGTGCTCGCCAGTTCAAGCGACTGTTGCTGCGCTGCCTTAGCCGCCCTCGAAACGCCCTTCGACTGATCGGTCTTCGCGCTTGCGCCAGCATCTTTCGGCGCAATCACCTTGCCCTTCTTGCTGGCTGGCGCGGGTGCAGTGCTGGTCTTTCTTGGCATATCGACATCCTTGGCTGTTACAGCTTCGCTCAAAACGGGGTGCTTTTTATGATCGGCTGACTTATGAATTGGCGAAGGTTCCACTGGGTCATCAAATACGCCGTCAGTTGGCCTATTTTCCAGCGGGGAGCGCAGTCGTGCGATCACGTCTGGTGGCAACGTTGGGTTCGGGTGATCGAAGAAACCATCGGGAAGACCAAGCGTCGTTTCCATGTGAAACGCTGTCTCGGGCGTAAAACGCTCACCGCTGACCAATTCTGCGATGCGGGCCAGATTCGAGTCGAGACCCAACGCTACATTTTCCGCACCAACAGCGTCGACGAGTACTTTGAACGCTCGAGTCTTGAAAATAGATGCCGTCTGGGCGGGATCCTTTGACTGAACAGGTTTCCCGTAATGCTTCTTTTGCGTCTGCGATGCGCTGGTTGGCGGGTGCTGGCGCGCTGGACGTGGACCGCTGCCTCGCGAATCTTGGCGTCCAAATGTACGACTCATAAAAATAAGCTCCGAATGTTGCGCTCGCGATTGCGGCAAGAGCGAGAGTCCAGTAAGCAGTCAGGCTGCTGCCAAGTAACCGAGAGATGGCTACAGCAATAAACCGACTCTAAAATCTTGCCGAGCCTAAGCATCACATATCAATGACTAAAGACTCGAACTTATAAAAAATATGGGGGGTGAAAATGTAAGCGCCCTACGACGCAAAGTCTTCTGCATCAAGGCGGACTTCGGTCGCGCCGCTGCGTAAAGCCACGCGCTGCGTGACGGCCGTGATGCGCTGGCGGCCGTCAGCAAATATACGCAGCACGCGGCCTTCGCTTGCATCAGGACCCAACCAGAAGTACTGCTCTAGCGCCGTCCTCGTAATCAGTGCCTTCACCTCGCGACCAGCGGTCACTACCGTGAACATAACGGCCCGGCCATTTTCCACGAGGGATGGTTCATGCGAGTGTTGCGCGCCGTTCATTTCTTCGTCACTTGTCAGATCTAATCCAAATCAACCGAATTATAGGTGCAAGTGTATCAAGCTCCGTGTAGCACTACACTGCCAATGAGCACACACTCAGTGACCAGCAATGACGAACAGTCGAACACGGAGCGTTACTGGTTGACGCTGTCCTTGAACCCTTTTCCTGCAGTGAACTTTACTGTGGTAGCTGCGGCAATCTGGAGCGCTTCGCCTGTTTTCGGATTGCGCCCCGCGCGGGCGGCACGCGCGCCAGTACCGAACGAACCAAAACCAACTAATTGAACCGTATCGCCGGACACCACCGCTTGCGTGATCTTTGCCAGCACCTCATCGATGATTTCGCTGGTCAAGGCCTTGCTTGCGCCGGATTGTGCTGCGACTGCATCGACAAGTTCTTGTTTGTTCATCAGGATTTTCTCAATAATTAAGTTTCGTTGGTCAAACTTTACCATCAAGAATTAGGTCGGCACCAGAAGGGACCTCCGAGCTGATCTATTTGCATATGTTGCCATTCGCGTCGAGTTCCAGCCACCCACTACAGCGCGCAAGCCGAAAAGATGGCATTCGAATACACACAGCTGGGCGAGCTGCTCAAGGGATCTCCCTCGCGATCTGCGCAGACACGAGGTAAAACTTCGTTGCGACCGCTGAGTTGCAACCAGATTGGAACGTGAATTGTTCACCATGCATCTTGGGACAGCCTGGACGCGGACACCGGGTCTGCAGCGTTACATCGGTTGCAGGGCGCAGCGCAAAATGCGAGGATCGTAAAACTCGGTGTCGTCTGTCCCCGATCCGTACTG
>NZ_CAXTGZ010000694.1:0-3026 GCF_964243625.1 uncultured Caballeronia sp. | reverse complement strand
CGCCGCGTCAGTGGAAGAGCGCGACGGCGCTCGGCCTGCGCCGCTAGCAGATTTTGGCGTTCATCGCCGGCCCGCAATCACTCAAGTCGATCCTCCACCGGCCTTCACAGGCTTGCTGACTTTGCTTGTGCAGTCCACTGCGATCGGTGCGCTTGTCGGGGTCGGCGAGTTTCTAAGGTCGGCCAGAACGTGATCGAGCGGGCGACCATCATGCGAGGGCAAAGCCCGACCTTTCAGGTGTATGCGCTGATGCTGCTCGTCTACTTTGACATCTGCTCGTCGCTGAGCGCTCTTTCACGCTACTTTTAACGTCGCATGCGCGTGTGACGGCTGCATTGAAATCGCGTCTATGTGAAACGGTAAGGAATTTCAGCCCAACTCCAAAGTCAGTGCGCGTTTGACCGAAGCGGGCTGGCCTGAAATTTAGAGCGGTATCTTTGCGCCGCGTCTGCAGAGCTTTGAGGACATCTTCGGCCGGCTATACGACATCAACAAGGCACACGTGATCATGCTTATGGAGCAGGCTCTCTTGAGCGAGGCGCACGCTGCCTGCTTGGTACGCGGCATTCAGAAGATGAAAGCGACTGGCGCGGGTGTTGTCGCACGTGATCCGGGCCGCGAGGAAGCCTATTTCAATTACGAGGCGCATCTGATGAATGAAGTCGGCGCGGACGTCGGCGCACGCATGCACACGGGCCGCAGCCACAACTATATTATGGCGACGCTCCACCGCTTGCGTGGACGCAAGGTGCTGGTCAACGTGATCGATGCGCTGTCGAAGGTGCGTACCACGGCGCTCGAACAAGCCGAGAAATATGCGGACGCGGTTATGCCCGAGTACATACATCTCCAACCTGCCCAGCCGATGACCTACGGCTTCTGTCTCGCGGGCGTCGCACAGGCGCTTGAGCAAGATAGCCAGCGACTCATCGGTACGCTCAAGAGCATGAACGTGTGTCCGCTCGGCGCGGCAGCTTTCGCGGGCACGCCATTCGGGATCGACCGCAAGCGCACCGCGGACTTGCTTGGCTTTGACGATTACGTGGACAACGCGCTTGACGCGGTCGCATCGCGTAATTTCCTGCTGGAGAGCATCTCGGGCATGAGTCTCCTCGCAATTCTCCGGAGCCGCGGCGCACAGGATTATTACGTCTGGACCACGCACGAATTCGGACTAATCGAGTTGCCCGACAGCGTCGCAACGACGTCAAACAACATGCCGCAAAAGAATAATCCGTAGTGCTCGAATACCTAAAGGGATGCTGCGGTCATATCGTGGCCGCGCTGGTGGCCGCCACCATGGGTATTAGGTACCCACTTCAGCTACTCTGGTGAGTCAAGCCGTGAGGCGATTAGCGGCTTTTAAGATACGGCGCGCGAAGTCGTGCGCTGTCTCGAGCTTTTTGACCTAGTTCTGCGCACCGCACGACCGATGCGCGAGAACGCGCAGCGTCAAGCGGCACGCGACCTTTCCACCATAAAGGCGCTGGTCGACCTGATGGTCCGGGATCACGATCTGTCATTTCGCGCGGCACATCATGTCGAGGGCGCAGTCGTGCGCCGCGCCATGGACAATCGGGTGCCCGCTGATCTGATCGATGCCGATATGGTTGAGTCCGCCGCGATTGAGCAGCTCGGCAAGCCGCTTGGCATCGACGCTGAGGCCGTGCGCGCGTGTCTCGACCCAATCAAAAACGTCAATGCACGCATCTCGACCGGCGACCCGAGCCCGTTGATGTTACGCGCGCATGCGAGCACCGCGTTCGAACGTCTGAGCGAAGCAAAAGTGGCGATCAAGGGATGGCGCGATCGTATCGATCAGGCGCACGCAGATCTCTAGGCCGTAACTCGGATGGTGGCATCGAGATGAACCTCTTCTTTCGATCCAAGGACTGCGCAAGCACTTTGGCCCTCTTGAAGTCGTACGGGGCGTGGGGCGTGATGTTCACCGCGGCGAAATAGTGACGATTAACGGGCCGAGTGGTTTTGGCAAATCCACTTTTATTCGCTGCGTGAACGATCTGGAAATACCGACTGAAGGCACCGTTACGCTTGGTGACGTCAAGACCAACGCCCATGATCGTCGCGAAATGACAAAACTGCGTGAGGATGTTGGCATGATGTCTCAGGAATAGACGCTGTTTCCGCATATGTCCAATCTGCGTAACATTACCTTCGCGCCGGTTAAGCTCGGGCGCATGACGAAACCGGAGGCGAAGTCGATGGCGCTTAAGCTGCCAGAGCGAATTGGTCTCGCACACAGGTGGGACGGGTATCAGGAGATGCATCTCGCGAAAGGCTGCGCAGACCTCGCTATTGGATCGCCAGTCAGTCGAGCATCATGGCAAACGGTGGACGCGGGCAAATCCCCTGAGAAACCAGAGAGAAGATTGGCCGATCGACCCGAGCCACGACATACGCACTCGCTTCAAGAGCATTAAGAAAGGCGCACCTGATCTGCAAACGATTCTATCCGAGGGATCTGGAGGAATAGAACTCCGTGTCATAGCCGGGTCGAGTCGGTCATATCTGGTGATAGCCTTCATCGCACAGAACAACATTGGCGCTCTGCCGGATCACTTTTCAATTACCTCGGTGGGGCATTCCGCTGTGAAGTCGCGGCCGGTTTTTGCCATCGATTAATCTTAAAGACCTTCTAGGGTGAGAGAGGAACAATCGCACCTGACCTCCACATGAGATGTTCTTCTCTGCATTCGCTTGAACATTCCGGCCACTGTAAGTGTCCAAATCAATGGGCACAACAAAGCTGCCGAGACATAGCTGGAACCACCTTAGTTAACCAAAACAACTTAAAAACCTTTCTAGTTAATTATTTGAATAAACAAACAAGTTTTGGTTGCAAGCAGTGCAATCTGGGAGTTAGAGTGAGTTGTTGTCCAAAGAAATACTTAAATTTGTTCGTTCGGACAAGAGGTTTTAATGTGCAACTCTTTAGTAGAATTGGTTTGTATAAAAAACGTATTTTATTATCAGCTCGCTGATTTACGAACAAATTCCTTACGGTA
>NZ_CAXTGZ010000693.1:0-3055 GCF_964243625.1 uncultured Caballeronia sp. | reverse complement strand
TCACTTCTCGTCTACATTCGCCATTTTTAACGCTCACTCGAGCAAGCCTATGCCGCCCGAGCATAGGCCAGATAGATTTGGCATCTGTCCGATCGCCGGAAATGTTCGGACACTGGCGAGTAAAGCAAGTACATGAAAAGAACGGAGACAAAAATGACAGTACTCAAAAAGACTTGTGGTTTTTTAGTCGCGCTGATATCGCTTAATGGACACGCTCAGTCGAGTGATGCCGGCGGCGTTTCAGAACCGTCTAAAGGAATAACTTCATCGCAGCCAGACATGGCTCCGCCCAACGCGAAAGTCACGAAAAAAGCAGAGAAGCAGGCTAACCAAAGCCTGCAAAACGACGTGCGCCGGGCACTGTCCCGAAGCAAGGGATTAAATATTGCCGACGTGACGGTTCATGTGCGTGGCGGCGACGTGACGCTGCAAGGGTATATGCAGAGTCAGACGCAGGCTGACCAAGCAGCCGAAGTCGCTAAGGGAGTTAAAGGTGTTATTTCAGTCATCAACCAGATAGCAATCCGGCCCACGATGGGATCGTGACGCGCCCTTACACTTAAAGCGACTAAGGTTGCATTGCAACTGATCGAATCCGTTCCAAGGAATCAAGTTGAAAAAGATCGATATATACAACCACGTGTTGCCTCCTGCGTATTTCGAGCTCGTCAAGGCACACTCCAAGGATGCGGGTATCGTCAAACGCATGACCGGGTTGCGCATGCTATGGGACCTAGAGGCTCGTGCCGCTATGCTTGCGGAAAAGTTTCCGGATGTGGCTCAGGTTTTGACCTTAAGCCAGCCTTCGCCGGAAATGTTAGGCGGTCCTGACAGCTCACCGGCCCTCGCACGCGTGGCGAACGACGCAATGGCTGACATATGCAAGCGCTGGCCTGAGCAGTTCCCGGTGTTCGTCGCCGCTTTACCGATGAACAACATACTCGCCGCGCTCAAGGAAATGGATCGCGCTATCGGCGAACTCGGGGCTCGGGGAGTCCAGGTCGTCACCAATGTAAACGGCCGCCCGCTGGATGATCCCGAGTTCTTCCCGATCTTTAAAGCGATGGCCACGAAACACGATCTGCCCGTGTGGATGCATCCGTTTCGGCCGGGAACGACATCTGACTATAAGGGCGAAGACCGGTCGGAATATGAAATCTGGCAGGTGCTCGGCTGGCCCTTCGAAACATCTGTCGCGATGTCGCGCATGGTCTTCTCCGGCCTGCTGGAAAAGTTGCCGGCGTTGCGTATCATCACGCACCACTGTGGCGGCATGCTGCCGTATTTCGCCGGACGCGCGGAGTCCCTTTGGGCGCAACTCGGCAGCCGTAGCGCCGACGGCGGCGAAGCCGAGGTTCTCAAACGCCTTTCGAAACCACCCATCGAATACTTCAAGATGTTCTACGGCGACACGGTGCTGGGCGGCTCTGCTTCAGCACTGCGGTGCGGCCTCGACTTCTTTGGCGTCGATCATGTGGCATTCGCCTCGGACTGCCCGTTCGACCCCGAAGGCGGACCGATGTTTATCCGCGAGGGCATACGATCCATCGACGATCTCGGACTGAGCGAGGAGGAGCGCGATAAGCTCTATCTTGGCAACGCCCTCAAACTGATGCGCCCGCAGCGCATCGGCAAATCATGAGCGCGCTGGCGGGACGCCCCGCGCCGATCGTATCCACGCTCTGTCTGCCGCGTACGTTGTTCGCCCCGAATGCGGTCGCCTTGCTCGGGGACGAGCTCTGTGCGTTAAACGTCCAGCGGCCTTTGTTAGTGACAGATCGCGGTGTAGTGGCAGCCGGTCTTGCCGAAAAAATCTTTGCTGCTTGCGGTAGAAAGACATCAGTCGTTATCTTCGACAAGGTGACAGAAAACCCGTTATTTTCGGATGTCGACAGCGGCGCGGCGCTCTATGCGCGCGAAGCCTGCGACGGAGTAATCGCGCTCGGCGGCGGCTCGGTTATCGATACCGCAAAGCTCATTGCGTTGTTGGCAACGAATCCCGGTTCCGTTGCTAACTACGCGGGCGTGCCGAATGTTACGCACATCGAGGGCGCGCCGCTGATCGTCATTCCCACTACAGCAGGCACAGGCAGCGAGGCGTCACCCTCCTCCGGCATCCACCCCGATGCAGCGACTGCGTCTGTTGGGATGCATTCCCGCCATCTGGTGCCGCGCGTCGCCATTCTTGACCCCGACCTGACACATAGCTTGCCCAGCCGCCTTACCGCGGCGACCGGGATTGACGCGTTGTCGCACTGTATCGAAGGATATTTGTCGACCAAGAGCGTGCCGCTTGGCAAAGCGATCGCAATCGATGGAATCGCGCGCGTCGGCCGTTATTTGCGACGCGCTGTAGCTAACGGAGACGACACTGACGCTCGCGCGGAAATGATGATGGCCGCCTACGCGGGCGGCGTGTCGATTGGAATGGGATTGGGGCCCGCTCATGCAATCGCGTTGTCATGCAGTGATCAAGGCTTTCACCACGGAGTATTGAGTGGCATTGGCCTCGTCGCGACACTTGATTTCACCGCCGTCGACAGACCCGCGCAAACAGCACAAATCAGCCAAGCTTTGGGATTGGAGGCTTCCATGTCTCTTGCGCGAGGCGTGGCCGAGTTAATGCGCGAGTTGGGGCTGCCCTCGACGCTCGCCGAGCTGGGTTATTTGGCGAACGATATACCGGCGCTTGCACACGCCGCGCATACCAGCCACTTCAATCTTTTCGCACCCGCTCATCCGACAACCGCAGACTACTCAACGATGCTTAGTAACTCGCTAAAGAAAATATAGCGTCCGTTGTTCACGCGGCGACGGAACAAATTTCGTATTGAATAAGGAATCCAGATGGAAACCGTTTCAACGATGCAAACAAAGAAATATCGTCAACTGATTGCGGGTGAGTGGGTTACGGCAGCTACTGAAGCCACATTCGAAGACATGAATCCGTACGACAACACGGTCTTCGCGCACATCCCCGCATCGAGCGAGGCCGACGCGCAACGCGCTATCGACGCCGCTGCCAAAGCCTTTCCCGCGTGGGCGGCCATGGGCG
>NZ_CAXTGZ010000692.1:0-3062 GCF_964243625.1 uncultured Caballeronia sp. | reverse complement strand
GCCCTTTTCGATCTTGATCTGAACGTCGAGCTTACCGCCCTTCGACAAATGCGCGATCACGTGATCCGGATTGATGATCTCGCAGTCGTGCGCGAGTTCGATATCGCCGGCCGTGACAACGCCTTCGCCTTCCTTGCGCAGCGTAACCGTAACTTCGTCGCGGTTATGCAGCTTGAAAACGACGCCCTTCAAATTCAACAGCAGGTTGACCACATCTTCTTGCACGCCGTCGAGCGTAGAATACTCATGCACGACGCCTGCAATCGTCACTTCGGTCGGCGCATAACCAATCATCGACGACAACAGCACGCGCCGAAGCGCGTTACCCAAGGTGTGACCATAGCCCCGTTCGAACGGCTCCATGACCACTTTCGCGTGGCTGTCGCCAAGCGATTCGACTGCAATAATCTTGGGCTTCAACAAACTGGTTTGCATAGGTTTTCCTTTTCAATACCCTCGGCTCGTTACGCCGATAAGGCTGACCGGTGACAACCCGAAAATAAACAGCCGAGGCAACCCCTTGCCTTCCGCAATCAGGGTGCCCCGGCCGCTAATCCGATTAACGCGAATACAATTCGACGATCAGGCTTTCGTTGATATCGCCAGCAATGTCAGCGCGATCCGGCATGGCTTTGAACGTGCCTTCGAACTTCTTGGCATCGACCGTCACCCAGCTCGGCATTCCGCCTTGCTCAGCCAGGTTCAGCGCTTCCAGAATACGGACTTGCTTCTTCGACTGTTCGCGAACAGCAACCACGTCGCCTGCCTTAACTTGCATCGACGGAATGTTGTTCACTACACCGTTTACCGTGATCGACTTGTGGCCGACCAGCTGACGCGCTTCAGCGCGCGTTGAGCCAAAGCCCATGCGGTAGACGACGTTGTCCAGACGCGACTCGAGCAATTGCAGCAAGTTTTCGCCCGTCGGGCCCTTGCGGCGATCAGCTTCAGCGAAATAACGGCGGAATTGACGTTCAAGTACGCCGTAGATGCGCTTGACCTTTTGCTTTTCGCGCAACTGCGTACCGTAGTCAGACGTACGAGCGCCCGACGTACGACCATGCTGACCCGGCTTGCTGTCGAGCTTGCACTTGTCGGCGAGCGAACGGCGTGCGCTCTTCAGGAAAAGATCAGTACCTTCACGGCGGGACAGCTTGGCTTTAGGACCGGTATAACGTGCCACTTTGCATCCTTAATAATTGATCACGCGAAATACGTTCGCGCTAGTTCGAACTCGATGGATCGAACGGTGGGCTTAGTCAGTATTCTTAACGCAGATTTCATAACGCAAGCAACCTGTCGACGCGCGAGCGTCAACAGGTCAAAGCGTTACGCGACGCCTTAGATACGACGACGCTTCGGCGGACGGCAACCGTTGTGCGGAACCGGTGTCACGTCGGAGATTGCGGTGATCTTGATGCCAAGACCATGCAGCGCACGCACCGCCGATTCACGGCCAGGACCGGGGCCCTTGATCCGCACTTCGAGGTTCTTCACGCCGTATTCCATCGCCACGCGGCCAGCCGATTCGGCTGCGACCTGAGCTGCAAACGGGGTCGATTTACGCGATCCCTTGAAGCCCTGGCCACCCGACGTAGCCCAGGCGAGTGCATTGCCCTGGCGATCGGTGATCGTGATGATGGTGTTGTTGAACGACGCGTGAACGTGAACTACGCCCTCGGCGACGTTCTTCTTGACCTTCTTGCGAACGCGTTGCGCCGCGGAGTTGTTCGAAGCCTTAGCCATTACGTTTTCCTGTAACTATATTCCGCTTACTTCTTCAGCGATTGCGCTGCACGACGCGGACCCTTGCGGGTACGGGCATTCGTACGTGTGCGCTGTCCACGCATGGGCAAGCCCTTGCGATGGCGCACGCCACGATAGCAGCCCAAGTCCATCAGGCGCTTGATATTCATCGTCACTTCGCGACGGAGGTCGCCTTCGACGATGAACTTACCCACTTCGTCACGCAGCTTTTCGATATCTGCGTCGGTGAGGTCCTTGACCTTCTTCGAAAATTCCACACCAGAAGCAACGCAGATGTCGCGAGCGCGCGTGCGGCCTACACCAAAGATAGCCGTGAGGCCGATTTCAGTATGCTGGTGATTCGGGATGTTAACCCCTGCGATACGAGCCATTGTTTTTCCTCAAACAAAAAGCGCAAGCAAAAGCGCGGCGTTCAGCCTTGACGCTGTTTGTGGCGCGGATCAGAGCTGCAAATCACGCGCACAACGCCCTTGCGCTTGATGATCTTGCAATTGCGGCAAATGCGCTTAACCGATGCCATCACTTTCATGATATTACCCTTTTTTCAAATCACTTCGCCCGTAACACGATCCGTGTACGAGACAGATCGTAAGGGGTCAACTCAACCGTTACCTTGTCGCCCGGATCTGTATCCAGTGACGGCAGAGCTATCCTTCAACTCGTGCCGCCCCTGACCACGGTCCTTATCAGCGCATCGGGACGTTGCTGCCTTTGAAGTTCGCCTTCTTGAGCAGCGATTCATACTGTTGCGACATGACGTAAGACTGAACCTGCGCCATGAAATCCATCGTGACCACCACAATGATCAGCAGTGATGTTCCACCGAAGTAAAACGGTACGTTCCAACGCAGCACCAGGAACTCTGGCAGCAAGCAAACGAACACGATGTAGATCGCACCAGCCAGCGTCAAACGCGTCAGGATCCGATCGATATACCGCGCCGTCTGGTCGCCCGGACGAATCCCGGGAACGAATGCACCACTCTTCTTCAGGTTGTCGGCCGTTTCTCTACTGTTGAACACCAGCGCGGTGTAGAAGAAGCAGAAGAAAACGATCGCCATCGCGTACAGCAACACATACACCGGCTGGCCAGGCTTGAGCGCCTCGGCAACGTTGTGCAGCGTGTTCGCGAACCAGCCGGTCCGCGTACCTGAACTGAACCAGTTCAGGATGGTTGCCGGGAACAAAATGATCGACGACGCAAAGATCGGCGGAATCACGCCCGACATATTCAACTTCAGCGGCAAATGTGAAGATTGCCCACCGTAAATCTTGTTTCCGACCTGACGCTTCGC
>NZ_CAXTGZ010000691.1:1101-3065 GCF_964243625.1 uncultured Caballeronia sp. | reverse complement strand
ATTGATGCCGCTGGTCTCGGCGGCCGTCCAGGCCGGCCCGGCGCGTCTGCTTGCTGGCCAACCCCTACCGCCATTTGCAATTGGTCATCAGCGTGAAGAAGCCTTGCGCAACGGCGAGACGGCGTCGCTCGGCTCAGCCGCCAGCGACGACGACAGCGCCCGCAAGCTGACCGGCGGCCTGAGCCTGGCGGTTTCGCCGAACGGGCTCGATCCCCGCACCTTGCCCACAGTTTCCACGCTCGCCAGCGCAATTTCATCGCAGCGTGTCGTAGCCGATGCCCGCGACGATCGCGTTCTGGTTTCCACGCGTGAGCAGAACCTCGTGGCGAACTTCATTGCGCGGCGTTATCACGTGGCGCAGGACCCGGTGAGCGAGCTGGTCCGTGCCGCCTTCGATACCGGCCGTGAAGTCGGTCTCGACCCGTTGCTGCTCCTCTCGGTCATGGCGATCGAATCCGGCTTCAATCCTTACGCTGAAAGCGGCGTGGGCGCGCAGGGCCTGATGCAGGTCATGTCGAAGGTACACTCCGACAAATTCCAGTACTTCGGCGGATCGCACGCCGCGCTCGAGCCGCTTGCAAACATCAAGGTCGGCGCGCTGGTCCTGAAGGATTGCATCGCGCGCGGCGGTTCCGTTGCGGGTGGCCTGCGGTTCTACGTAGGTTCGACCTCGCAGGACGACGGCGGCTACGGCGCCAAGGTGCTGGCCGAGCGCGCACGTCTTCGCGATGTCGCCCACGGCCGCAATGTGCCGATCAACGCGCCGCAAGCGCCGGCACAGCCGGTTGCGCCGAAGACGGTGGTGGCGTCGGCTAACGCGCCGGCGAATGGTTCTACCGACAAACGTGTGCACTTCACGCTCGACGGTGTTCCGCCGATCACGGCGCCGGCCAAGGCTACGTCGCCGCAAGCGAGCGAGCGTAACGAAACCGACGACGCTGATACGCAAGCCAAGCATGAACATGGCGCCTGGGAAGTTGGCGCTTGAGACGGCATCTCCAGCCTTAAACCGGTAGCAGATGCAAAAAAGCCGTTCCAGCTTGATGCCGGAACGGCTTTTTCAATGGCGAAGGCTTTCCAAGCGGAGGCGCTAGACCCTGAACAACGTCCCAAGCCGCTGCACGGCTTCTTCGAGCTTCGAATACGCCGTGGCATAAGAGAGCCGGATATAGTCCCGCGGCGCATGAACGCCGAAATCATTGCCGGGAACCAGCACGACGCCGGCATCATGAAGCATGGAGCGGGTCAGCGCCGTGCTGTCGCCGGCGGCCGGGTGCGCGACACGGCGGGTATCAGCGTAGACGTAGAACGCACCGTCCGGCACTACCGGCACTTCGAACCCGAGCGTGCGCAACGCCGGCACGATGAAATCGCGTCGGCGCCCAAATTCCAGCCGGCGTGACTCGTAGACTGCAAGCGTGGCAGGTTCAAAGCACGCGAGCGCCGCATGTTGCGCGAGCGCGGACGCGCAGATGAACAGGTTCTGCGAGAGCTTTTCGACCGTCGAGACCATTGCGGGCGGCACGACCAGCCAGCCGAGCCGCCATCCAGTCATGTTGAAGTACTTTGAAAAGCTGTTGACGGTGACTACGTCGTCACCAAACGAAAGCGCTGAAACGGGTTTCGCGTCGTAGCTCAAGCCCTGATAAATCTCGTCGACGATGGTAAAACCGCCGTGCGAACGCACGACATCGACGATCTTCGCCAGTTCCGCCGGTTCGATGGACGTCCCGGTAGGATTCGACGGCGACGCCAGCAGGACGCCGCGTGTAGCGGGCGTCCAGTGCGCTTCGACCTGGGCTGCGGTCAACTGGAACCGCTCGGCCGGACCGCTCGGAATCAGGACCGGACGGCCTTCGGTTGCCGCCACGAAATGGCGATTACACGGGTAGCACGGGTCGGGCATGAGGACTTCGTCGTCGCGATCGACCAGTGCCGTGCATGCCAGAAGCAACGCCGCCGAT
>NZ_CAXTGZ010000691.1:0-1091 GCF_964243625.1 uncultured Caballeronia sp. | reverse complement strand
CGCGCAGCCGTCATCGCCAGCAACCCGGCGAGTGCACCCGCCGTCACCACGATGCGCGCCGGATCGATATCGAGCCCGAACACATCGCGATAATGACCGGATATCGCCTCGCGCAACGACGCCAGTCCGAGCGCGTTCGTGTACTGGGTGACGCCGCGCCGCAGGGCGTCGGTCGCTGCGGCAATTACCGGTTCGGGCGCCGTGAAATCCGGCTCCCCGATACCCATGTGGATGATGTCGCGCCCCGCGCGTTCGAGCGCCTGCGCTTCCTTTGCCAGTTCCATGACATAGAACGGCTCGATCGCATCGACGCGCGCGGCGTAGCGAATTGCGCTTTGGGAGACGGCGCCGAGCGGGTCTTTGGCGAAATTCATCAGCTTCGCTGGCCGCGGCCTTGTGCTTCTGTCGGCCGCAGTTGAACCGCAAGCTTGTCCAGCACGCCGTTCACGTACTTGTGGCCATCGGAACCGCCAAACGTCTTGGTCAACTCGATCGCTTCGTTGATCACCACGCGATACGGAATGTCCAGGTGATGCTTGAACTCGAACGCGGCGACCATCAGCACCGCGCGTTCAACCGGCGAAAGCTGGTCGAGCGGGCGATCGAGGCAGGGCTGCAATTCGGCGGAAATGATGTCCGCTTCCTTGATCACGCCGTGCAGCAGGGCGTCCAGATGCTCCTGGTCGGCTTTATCGTAGCCTTGCGCGCCGCGCAACTGCGCGTCGATCTCGCCACCGGGCGAGCCCGACAGCAACCACTGATAAAGCCCTTGTGTCGCGAGTTCGCGCGAGCGGCGTCGAGCGCTTTTCATGCACGGTCCTCGTCGTCTTCGTCTTCATCGTCACCGCCGAGCTGTTCCAGCGCGACCGACAAGTTCGCCATTTCCACCGCCACGCGTGCAGCGTCGCGGCCTTTTTCCGTCATGCGGGCAACGGCTTGCTCGTCATTTTCGGTCGTCAGGACCGCGTTGGCGACTGGCGTGCCGAAGTCGAGCGCGATACGGGAAATGCCCGCGCCGCTTTCATTCGATACCAGCTCGAAGTGATACGTCTCGCCGCGAATGACGGCGCCGAGCGCGATGAGAGCATCGA
>NZ_CAXTGZ010000690.1:0-3070 GCF_964243625.1 uncultured Caballeronia sp. | reverse complement strand
GGTTTGAAGTCGTTGATTACCGTGCGCTCGAAATCCCCGACAACCTGGACGTTGGCCGTCACGACCCGCGCCTCTTGCCGGAAATCGTGAAGACGCTGAACTACAAGGACGTCGATGCAATCGTACTGTCGGCGTGTGTGCAAATGCCGTCGCTTGCCGCGGTGCCGCAAGTCGAAGCCATGACAGGCAAGCCGGTCATCACCGCCGCGATCGCGACGACCTACGCCATGCTGCGCGAACTCGATCTCGAGCGCGTCGTGCCGGGCGCGGGCGCGCTGCTGTCGGGCGCATATTGATCGCCCTGTCGAACCTTCCGATGCAAGCTCTCGACTCATCCAAGGACTCCGCGATGGACTCAACTTTGCTTTACGGCGCGAACGTCAATGCCAACGGCATTCGTCAGCATTTCCTGCGCTATGGCGGTGCAGACGGCGTGCGCGCCGGCCGCCCTGCCGTGATCCTGATCCCCGGCATCACCAGCCCGGCGGTGACGTGGGGTTTCGTCGGCGAAGTGCTCGGCCGCCAGTTCGATACCTACGTGCTCGACGTCCGCGGCCGGGGTTTGTCGGAGGCCACGGCTACGCTCGACTACGGTCTCGACGCACAAGCCGCCGATGTCATCGCGCTCGCTCAGGCGCTCGGCCTTGAACACTATGCGCTCGTTGGCCATTCGATGGGCGCCCGCATCGCAATCCGCGCCGCTCGCAGCGCACCGGAAGGCCTGACGCGCACGGTTCTCGTCGATCCGCCCGTGTCCGGTCCCGGCCGCCGCGCGTATCCGGCGAAACTGCCGTGGTACGTCGATTCCATCCGCCTCGCGGTCAAGGGCATCGACGCGGAAGGCATGCTCGCCTTCTGCCCGACGTGGACCGAAGAACAACGCCGCGTGCGCGCGCAATGGCTCCATACCTGCGACGAACGCGCGATGCTTGCGTCGTTCGAAGGTTTCCATACCGACGACATCCATGCAGACCTGCCGCTCCTGCGCGTGCCGTCGCTGCTGATCACGGCCGCACGCGGCGACGTGGTGCTCGACGAGGACGTGAAGGAAATGCAGGCGCTCGCGCCGGGTTTGCTGCACGCGCGCGTGCCGGATGCCGGCCACATGATTCCGTGGGACAACGAAGCCGGCTTCTACGAAGCATTCGGCGATTTCCTCGGCGCAAAGCTCGCATAGATCACCCAAAAAGGAACTGTCATGCCTATCAGCGATTACGAAATGATTGCCGCGTGGAAAGAGGTGCTGACGTTATCGAAGCTGCAGGCTGGCCAGACCGTCACCGTCCTCACGAGCGCGTCCACGCATCCGCAGACGTTGTCGAGCGCGTTGATCACCACGCAGTCGATGGGCGCGATCGTCAACCGGCTCGACCTGCTGCCGGTGAACGGCGAGAAGGCGCTGAGCCGCGATTCGCTCGCATACCTCGGCACCACGCCGCTGACCGGCAATCACGCGGCCATTGCGGCGCTGAAGGAAAGCGATCTCGTGCTCGACCTGATGACGCTGCTGTTCTCGCCGGAGCAGCACGAGATCCTCAAGACCGGCACGAAGATCCTGCTCGCCGTCGAACCGCCTGAAGTACTCGTGCGCATGATTCCGACCGAGGCCGATCGAACGCGCGTGCGCGCTGCGGCTGCGCGGATCACGGTATCGAAGGAAATGCGGGTGAAGTCGAAAGCGGGTACGGAACTGGTGTGTCCGCTGGGCGAATTCCCGGCAATCTCCGAATACGGTTTCGTCGATGAACCCGGCCGCTGGGACCACTGGCCAAGCGGTTTCGTGCTCACGTTCCCGAACGAAGGCCAGGCAAGCGGGCAGATCGTGATCGATCGCGGCGACATCCTGCTGCCGCAAAAACGCTACGTGAGCGATCCGATCACGCTGACTGTTGTGAATGGTTACGCAACGCGCATCGATGGTGGCGTGGACGCGGCCCTGCTCAGCGACTACATGGCTTCGTTCAACGATCCCGAAGGGTATGCGATCTCGCATATAGGCTGGGGTTTGCAGCCACGCGCTCGCTGGTCCACGTTGGGGCTCTATGACCGCGAGGCGACCATCGGCATGGATGCGCGTGCATTCGAAGGCAATTTCCTGTTTTCTCTTGGACCGAACAACGAAGCCGGCGGCAAGCGCACCACGACGTGTCACATCGACATTCCGCTGCGTCATTGCGATGTGATGCTCGACGGCGAAGCCGTGGTTCGCGACGGCGTGGTGATGGACCGATAACACAATCTCGAATCGGAGCAATTGAATGAGCGACATCCAGAGCCATGCGGAATCCGGCGTCTACAAGCAGCAGGGATTCGGCACGCCATTGCCGGTGAAAGGCAATATCGGCTTGTTGATCGTGGACTTCGTGGTCGGTTTCGCGGACCCGAAGACTTTCGGCGGCGGCAACATTGCACCGGCCATTGAACGCACCACGCACTTGCTTGCGGCAGCGCGGCGCAATAAATGGCCGGTTGCGCATAGCCGGATCGTCTATGCCGCCGATGGCAGCGACGACAACGTCTTCTCCCTGAAAGTCCCGGGCATGGCGACGCTGACCGAAGATCACCCGAACAGCGCAATCGTGCCGGAACTCACGCCCGCCGCCGGCGAACTGGTCGTGCGCAAGACCGTGCCGTCCGCGTTCTTCGGCACGCAACTCGCGCCGTGGTTATCGCAACGCGCGGTCCAGACGCTGATCGTGGCGGGTGCGGTGACGAGCGGATGCGTGCGCGCCAGTGTGGTCGATGCCATGTCGCACGGCTTCCGCCCGCTGGTCATTTCGGATTGCGTCGGTGATCGCGCGATCGGTCCGCACGATGCAAATCTCTTCGATATGCAGCAGAAATACGCCGCCGTGATGACGCTTGACGAAGCATTTGCAAGCATCGAAAACCGATAGAGAAGGCACGCGAAAGCCCGCCTGAATCAACTTGATTTCACCTTGAAACGTCCCCCGGGTACAGCCTGCGGGACGCTTCGGCACGTCTGAAGCAATACACTTAACCCGTTGATTTATAACGATATTTTGTTATAAAAATATTGCTTTTCGGATTTTGGTTACGTAACTTTGTA
>NZ_CAXTGZ010000689.1:0-3086 GCF_964243625.1 uncultured Caballeronia sp. | reverse complement strand
TAGCGGTGCCCGCCGTATCGGCGAACGCTTCGATCGACTTGAGCATGGTGCGCTGCAGGGCCGGGATGTCGCCCGCCGGGAATGCATAACCCGATACCCCGTCGATCACCAGTTCCGGCACGCAGCCGCAGCTCTCGCTCGTCACCGACGGACAGCCGTGGCTCAACGCTTCATTGACCACCAGACCCCACGGTTCGCTCATGCTCGGCAACACCATGCACGTCGCACCGAAGTATTCGATCGAAAGCGGCTCGTCCTGCAAGCTGCCGAGGAACGTGATCGAATCCGTCATGCTCATGTCCGCGACCTTGGCCTTGAGTTCGTCGCCCATTGGACCGGTGCCGACAATGCGCAGCGATGCATCGGGAATACGTTCTTTCAAGCCGCGGAACGCATCGATCAGCGTGCCAATGCCCTTCTCCGGCGACAACCGTCCCACGTAGACGAACACCGGCTTCGATCCCGCGCGGTAATGCATCCGGTCCTCCAGCGCGCGTTCGGGCGAGAACGAACGCGGCAACGCTGCTGCCTGGCACGGGATGAAAATCTTTTCCTGCTTTGCACCAAGCGACATCAGATATTCGCGGCTGCGTTCCCCGAAGCCGAAATAACCATCGCATAGCGAGAAGAACACGCGCTTCGGAATCGACGTAAGCATCTTGCGCGGCCGGTCACGTCCCGTGGAATCGCAGAACACGGCGCGGCGCTTGCCCGTGAGAATGCAGGCCGCCATCATCGCCCAGTATTCGGGGCGGTGATAACCCGGCAGCACGACCAGATCCGTCTTCGCCTTCAGCACTTCCCACGTAAGGCGCGCTGTCATGCGCCAGGTCGGAACGTCTTCATAACAGCCGTTGTAGAGCTTGCGCATCGGATAGCTGTGGAACGAATAATCCACGTCCGAAAATCCGATACGGTCATGTTCGGTATCGGCGATCTGCACCATCGAATACTTGATCGACCCCGAGCCTGAAATATTGTGCAGCGCAGACAAGACCGCGCCTTTATGCCGCGACCAGACGACATTATGGAAAATGGTGACCCTGGCGTTCATGTTCTAGTTATCCCTATTGGTAGCGTGTACTTCACGAGGCATGAGGCACCGCCGGCCTCATGCGTGAGCCGGCTGCTGGCTCAGCACCTCGTAGTGCTGCAAGAAGTCCTGGTAGGTCGCGCGAATGCCCTGCTCGAGCCCCGTCGATGCAAGCCATCCCATGTTGCCGAGCTTCGATACATCCAGCAGCTTGCGCATCGTGCCGTCGGGCTTGGTCGCGTCGAACACGAGTTCACCCTCGAAGCCGACAACGCTGCAGACCGTTTCTGCGAGTTCGCGGATCGACAGGTCTTCACCCACGCCCACGTTGAACACGCCTTCCTCATGCGCGCTTTCCATCAGGAACACGGACGCGTCCGCGAGGTCATCCACGTGCAGGAACTCACGGCGTGGCGTACCCGAACCCCATACCGTCAGCGTGCTTTCGCCATTGAGCTTCGCTTCGTGCGCCTTGCGAATCAGCGCCGGCAATACATGGCTGCTTTTCAGGTCGTAGTTGTCGTTCGGACCGTAAAGGTTGGTCGGCATCAGCGAGATGAATTTGCAACCGTACTGGCGGTTATAAGCCTCGCAAAGCTTCAACCCTGCAATCTTCGCAATCGCATACGCCTCGTTGGTCGGTTCCAGCGCGGAGGTCAGGAGGTACTCTTCCTTGATCGGCTGCGGACACGCTTTCGGGTAGATACAAGACGAACCAAAGAACACCAGTTTCGAAACATTCCAGCGGCATGCCGCATGGATCACGTTGGTTTCGATCGTGAGGTTTTCGTAAATGAACGATGCCGGCAGCGTCGAATTCGCAAGAATCCCGCCGACCTTCGCGGCCGCGAGCATCACGACGTCGATGCTCTCCTTCTCGAAGAACATGTTCACACCCACCTGATCCGTCAGGTCGAGCTGCGAACGCGTTCGCGTGATGATGTTCTTGTACCCTGCGTCGGTGAGCCGGCGCACCAGCGCGGAACCCACCATGCCCCGATGACCCGCTACAAAAATGCGTGCGTTTTTGTCCATGATTTTTTTACTCGTGGTGTTCAAGGGCTTTGAATCCGGCCAGCGTGACGAGGGCGTCACGCCGTGCGATCTGGTAATCCGAACGAACCATCTCCTTGACGAGCGCGGAGAAGGTCGTAGTGGGACGCCAGCCAAGTTTTGCGTGTGCCTTCGAAGGATCGCCAAGCAGGGTTTCGACTTCGGTCGGACGGAAATAACGCGGATCGACGCGGACGATCACATCACCCTTGACGAGTTTGGTTTCGCGCCCTTCAACCCGGTCGACGATACCAACTTCATCCACGCCCTTGCCTTCAAAACGCAGATGCACGCCAAGCTCGGCCGCCGCCTGAATAACGAACTCGCGCACGCTGTGCTGCTCGCCCGTTGCGATCACGAAGTCTTCCGCCTTGTCCTGCTGCAGCATCAGCCATTGCATCTCTACATAGTCGCGCGCATGACCCCAGTCGCGCAGCGCCGAGAGATTGCCGAGATACATGTTCTCCTGCAGGCCGACTGCGATACGCGCCATGGCGCGCGTGATCTTGCGCGTGACGAACGTCTCGCCGCGCACCGGCGACTCGTGATTGAACAAGATGCCGTTGCACGCGTACATGCCATACGCTTCGCGATAATTCACTGTCATCCAGTACGCATACAGCTTCGCAGCGGCATACGGACTGCGCGGATAAAACGGCGTCGTTTCGCGCTGCGGCGATTCCTGCACGAGGCCATAGAGCTCGGACGTCGATGCCTGGTAGAAGCGCGTCTTCTTCTCCATGCCCAGGATGCGGACCGCTTCGAGGATGCGCAATGCACCGAGACCATCGGCATTCGCGGTGTACTCGGGCTCTTCGAACGACACCTGCACGTGGCTCTGCGCGCCCAGGTTGTAGATCTCGTCGGGCTCGGTGCGCTGCACGATATGCATGATGCTCGAGGTATCCGTCAGGTCCCCGTGGTGCAGCACCAGCTTCGGGCCGTCCTCATGCGGGTCGCTGTAGAGATGGTCGATGCGATCCGTATTGAAGAGCGAACT
>NZ_CAXTGZ010000688.1:0-3090 GCF_964243625.1 uncultured Caballeronia sp. | reverse complement strand
GGTCAAGCATCAGGTCACGACACTCTGCGCTCCGCCAACCGTCTGGCGCATGATGATCCAGGAGGATTTATCGGCGTACAAGGTGCATCTGCGCGAGGTCGTGGGCGCGGGCGAACCGCTGAATCCGGAGATCATCGAGCGCGTCAGGAAGGCCTGGAACCTCACGTTACGCGATGGCTTCGGCCAGACCGAAACCACGGCGCAAATTGCGAACTCGCCGGGCCAGCCTATGAAAGCCGGATCGATGGGACGTCCCTTGCCGGGTTACAGGATCACGTTGCTCGATCACGACGACAACCCCGCGCAGGAAGGCGAACTCGCGCTGATCCTCGACCCGAAACCGCTGGGCCTGATGGACGGTTATGTGGACGATGCATCGAAGACGCAAGACGCGATGCGCGGCGGCCATTACCGGACGGGCGATGTCGCATCGATCGATGCCGATGGTTACTTCACCTACGTGGGCCGCGCCGACGATGTCTTCAAAGCCGCCGACTACCGCATCAGTCCGTTCGAACTGGAGAGCGTGCTGATCGAACATCCGGCGGTCGGCGAAGCGGCCGTTGTGCCGAGTCCTGATCCGCTGCGGTTATCGGTGCCGAAGGCGTTCGTCGCGTTGCGCAACGGTTATGAACCGACGAAGGAAACCGCCGGTGAGATCCTGAAGTTCGCCGCGCAAAAACTCGCGGCGTACAAGCGGATCCGACGCATCGAATTTTATGAATTGCCGAAGACCATCTCGGGGAAGATTCGTCGCGTGGAACTCAGGAAAACTGAGGAGGCGCGTGGCAGCGACGCACGTCGCGACAATGAGTATTGGGAAGAGGACTTCAACGCCTAGGCATTAAAAAACCCCGCAGCGCAGAACGCATGCGGGGGTTTTCTCAAAGCAAAAGCAATTAAACCTTACTTCCCGCCCACGCTTTGCAGCGTCGTCCACTTGCCGCCGACGACCTTGTACAGCGTGATGCCGCCGTTCTTCAAATCGCCCTTCGCGTCATACGCGAGTTGCTTCGACGTCACGCCAGGCATGTCGGTCTTGGCGAGCATCGGCAGGTACTTTGCCGGATCAGTCGAGTTCGCCGTCTTCATTGCCGTGAACATGGCCATTGCACCGTCGTACGCGTACGGCGAGTAAGTTTGCACGTCCTCGTTGAAGCGCTTCTTGTACTTCGCAACGTACGCTGCGCCACCCGGCATTTCGTCGAGCGGCAAGCCGGCCAGCGACGCCACCGTGCCGTCTGCTGCATCGCCGGCGATCTTCAGGAACGTGTCCGTCTTGACCATTTCGCCTGCCATCAACGGCGCGCGCAGGCCGAGCGTCTTCATCTGCTTGACCATCGGGCCCGCTTGCGAATCGGCGCCGCCGTAATACACGAGGTCCGGGTTCATCGACTTGATCTTGGTCAGGATGGCCTTGAAGTCGACGGCTTTGTCGTTGCCGTATTCACGATCCACGATGGTCGCGCCCGCAGCTTTCGCAGCCTTTTCGAATTGATCGGCGAGACCCTGGCCGTAGGCCGTGCGGTCATCGACAATCGCAATCTTCTTCATCTTCAGCGTCTTCACCGCGAACTCGCCGGCGACCGAACCTTGCTGCGTGTCGGACGTCATCATGCGGAACGTGGTCTTGTAGCCTTGCGTGGTGTATTCCGGCGCCGTTGCCATCGCGATTTCAGGAATGCCGGCGTTCGCGTAGATGCGCGAAGCGGGGATGGTCGTGCCCGAGTTGAAGTGGCCGAGCATGCCCTTGATGTTGTCGTCCACCAGCTTTTGCGCGACGGTCGTGCCAGTGCGCGGGTCGGCCTGGTCATCGGCGGAATCGAGCACGATGAGGACCGGCTTGCCGCCAATCACAGGCTTCGTTGCGTTGAAATCTTCAACCGCGAGCACGATGCCGTTCTGGAAATCCTTGCCATAGTGCGCCTGCGCGCCGGTCATCGGACCAGCGAAACCCACCTTTACTTCTTCAGCCGTTTGCGCCTGAGCCGTTGCAGCAACCGACAAACCCGTGACCAACATTGCTGCTGCCAGCTTCTTCATCGTGTAATCCATAAACTCTCCTGATTCCCATGTGAGTGGCAGCGCGTGCCGGGTTCGCCGTGCCCGCTGCCGTTTGTTTGAGCCGATCCGCCGCTCTGAATTGTGTTCAGCCGATCGTCATCAAATTCGCATTGCCGCCCGCGGCCGCCGTGTTCACGCTCACCGAGCGTTCCGTCAGCAACCGTTCGAGCGCGTATTCCTGCTCGCCGTCGTGGGCTTCATCGGCAAACGCTCCCGCCGATACCCCTTGCACCGAGACAATCGGTCCCGGGCGTTTCGCAACGTCCTTCACCAGCGCCATCAATTCGTCGCTGTCGCCTTCGAAGAGGACGGCATCGAACGGAAGGTCCTGGTTCTTGCGCACCGATGCATGCGCTTTGAGCGATGCCGGCAGCGCCGCCACGAGCTGTTCGCCGGCCGCGCCCGAAAACAGCGCCTTGTTGCCCGTCGCGAGCACCGCAGCAAACTGCGCGCGCGCGCCGCTTGCCGTCGATGCCACGCACAAGACCGTGCCGCGTGCGCCGAGCGTGTAGGTGTTGCGCTCGCCGGTCGGACCGGGCAGCACCGCGGTCGCGCCGGCCATCACGTGTTGCAGATGACCTTCGCACCGTGCGGCGGTTTGCGGATCGCGCTCGGCGATGGCCCAGTCGCGCAATGCGGTGAGCGGGGCAGGCGTATCGTTCGCGGCCGTCTGATCGACGACCAACGCGCTTTCCAGCGACTTCGGCAAACCGGTAGGACGCTTGGCAAGAAGACGCTGCAAGTAAAGCGCGCCCCCTGCTTTCGGTCCCGTGCCCGACAAACCTTCGCCGCCGAACGGCTGCACGCCGACCACGGCGCCAATCACGTTGCGGTTCACGTAGATGTTGCCAACATGAGCGCGGCTGACAACGTGCGCGATGGTTTCATCGATACGCGTATGGATTCCCAGCGTCAGCCCGTAACCCGTCGCCTTGATCTGGTCGAGCAGCTTGTCGAGTTGCGCGCGACGATACCGCACCACGTGCAGCACCGCATCAGTAGACCGGATGTGCCCCAGGAACTGGT
>NZ_CAXTGZ010000687.1:0-3095 GCF_964243625.1 uncultured Caballeronia sp. | reverse complement strand
CACCGCGCTTACGCGTGACTCGAAGATCATCGTGTTGTCGGACGAAGTGTATGAGCACGTGGTCTTCGACGGCGCCCTGCATCACAGCATGGCGCGTTATCCGGCACTGGCCGAGCGCAGCGTGATCGTGTCGTCGTTCGGCAAGTCGTACCACGTGACCGGGTGGCGCGTTGGCTTCACGCTCGCCCCGGCGGAACTGACCAACGAGATCCGCAAGGTCCATCAGTTCGTGACCTTCTCTGCCGATACCCCCATGCAGATCGCGTTCGCCGAAGCACTCGGCAACGAATCGAGCTATCTGGGCCTCGGCGCGTTCTACCAAAAGAAACGCGACTTGCTGGCCGAGTCGCTTGCCGGTTCGCGCTTCGAACTGCTGCCGAGCGCGGGCAGCTTTTTCCTGCTGGCCCGCTTCGGTGCGTTCTCCGATGAAACCGACAGCGACTTCGTGCTGCGCCTGATCCGTGAAACGCGTGTCGCTACAATCCCGCTATCCGCGTTCTACACCGACGGCACCGACAACCGCATCATCCGCCTGAGCTTCGCGAAGGACGACGACACGTTGCGCGAAGGCGCGCGCCGTTTGTGCGCGGTTTGAATTCATCGATACTCAAAGGGAGATACACCATATGAAGAAGCGCCTTCACGCATTGGCCGGCGCCATGCTGGTTGCGGCATCGTTGTGCACGACGGCAACCACTTTCGCCGCCGATTCCGACACGCTGCGCTACGGCATCGAGGCGCAATATCCGCCGTTCGAATCGAAGTCGGCATCGGGTGAATTGCAGGGACTCGATATCGATATCGGCAACGCTGTGTGTGCCGCGGCCAAGATGAAATGCGCGTGGGTCGAGACCTCGTTCGACGGCCTGATTCCCGCGCTGCAAGGCCGCAAGTTCGACGCCATCAACTCCGCGATGAACGCCACCGATCAACGCCGCCAGGCCATCGACTTCACGAGTATCGTGTATCACGTGCCGACGCAACTGATCGCCAAGACGGGTAGCGGCCTCACGCCCACGCCTGAGTCGCTGAAGGGCAAGAACATCGGCGTGCTGGCGGGGTCGGTTCAGGAGACGTTTGCGAAGGCGCATTGGGCGAATGCGGGCGTGAACGTGGTGGCGTACCAGGACCAGAACCAGGCTTATACGGACCTGAAGGCCGGGCGTCTGGACGGCACGCTCGTGATGTCGGCTGCGGGTCAATCGGGCTTTTTATCGAAACCGGATGGCGCGGGTTACGCATTCGCGGGCGGTCCCGTGCACGATGAAAAAATCCTGGGCAGCGGCATTGCGTTCGGCATCCGCAAGGGCGACAAGGCGCTGAAGCAACGCCTGGACACAGCCATCGCGAAGTTGCAAGCTGACGGAACCATCGCCAGGGCAGCAAAGAAACATCTCGGCGATATCGACGTGTCGGTTAAATGAAAGCGTTTCGGATCTAAATGAAAGTATTGTGGTCAGCGCGGTTTATTGATCGCTGGCACACTAGCGGCAATTCGTTGCTATGACATTCATTGTCGTAGCATCCATTGAGCTTTAGCACCGCCGGCCGCGTGGGTTCTCCGTGTGGCCGCTTCATCTGGATCTGCCATGAGCACTGCGCCTGCTGCCGCACCCGCTGCGCCTGCCCCGCCTGAACCTCTCAAAGGCGGGCAACTTGTCCTTGCGACCGTCGCCGTGGCCCTTGCCACGTTCATGAACGTGCTCGATTCATCGATTGCGAACGTCGCCATTCCGACCATATCCGGCAATCTCGGCGTGTCCGTGGATGAAGGCACGTGGGTCGTCACCGTGTTTGCCGCGGCCAATGCGGTATCGATTCCGCTGACCGGCTGGCTGACCCAGCGCATCGGGCAGATCAAGTTGTTTGTCGGCGCGATTATTTTATTCGTGATCTCTTCGTGGCTTTGCGGACTTGCGCCGACACTGCCGATCCTGCTCGCCGCCCGCGTGTTGCAAGGCGCCGTTGCCGGGCCGCTGATTCCGCTTTCGCAAGCCATCTTGCTGGGCTCCTATCCAAAGGAGAAAGCGTCCATGGCGCTTTCCCTCTGGGCGATGACCGCGGTGGTCGGCCCTATTGCGGGTCCGGCGTTAGGCGGCTGGATCACCGACAGTTACTCGTGGTCGTGGATCTTTTATATCAACATCCCGGTAGGATTATTCGCCGCAAGCGTGACGTGGTTCATCTACCGCAAACGTGAATCGGCGACGCGCAAAGCGCCTATCGATACGGTCGGATTGATGCTGTTGATCGCATGGGTGGCATGCCTGCAGATCATGCTCGACAAAGGCCGCGACCTCGACTGGTTTTCATCGCCGCTGGTCGTCTGGCTCGGGATCATCGCGATAATCGCGTTCGCGTTCTTCGTGGTCTGGGAATTGACCGAAAAGAATCCCGTGGTGGATCTGCGTTTGTTCGCGGGACGCAATTTCTTTGGCGGCACGGTTGCCATTTCCGTGGCGTATGGCGTGTTCTTCGGTAACCTCGTTTTGCTGCCGCAATGGATGCAGCAGTACCTGAATTACCGTTCCGTGGACGCCGGGCTCGTCACCGCACCTTTGGGCATTTTCGCGGTGATTCTCGCCCCGGTCATGGGCAAGGTATTGCCGCGCACCGACGCACGCGTGGTCGCGACCATGGCGTTTGTCGGCTTCGCGATCGTGTTTTATATGCGCTCGAAGTACGTGATCGAAATCGATACATGGCACCTGGTTTTGCCCACGCTGTTGCAGGGCATTCCAATGGCGCTGTTCTTCGTGCCGCTGACGTCGATCATCTTGTCGGGATTGCCGCCTTCCAAGATTCCGGCGGCGGCGGGTTTATCGAATTTCGCCCGGGTTTTTTGCGGCGCCGTAGGCACGTCGTTGTGCGGTAACGCGTGGACCGACCGGATTGCCCTTCATCACGAACGGCTGACCGAGCAGGCGAATGCCAATAATCCGGCCTTCATGGCGTCGCTTCAGGCTTCGCAGAACACATTGCATGTCAACGAAGCCCAAGCGCGTGGATTGTTCGACTTCACCGTGAACACACAGGCCGCAATGATGGGACTCAACGACATCTTCTTTGCGTCCGCGGTGATCTTCATCCTGATC
>NZ_CAXTGZ010000686.1:0-3096 GCF_964243625.1 uncultured Caballeronia sp. | reverse complement strand
ACCGCGTGACGCAGGTTCGCGGGAATAGCATCGACGACCAGCTTGCGCGCGTTGAACAACGCGAGGACCGCGAAGATCACGCCGGCCCAGAAGACGCAGCCAAGCGCCGTCTGCCACGGCATCTTGCCGCCGTGGACCATCACGAACGCAAACAGCGCGTTCATGCCCATGCCGGGCGCCACCAGCACGGGGTTGCGCGCGTACAAACCCATCGCGCAACTGCCGAGGAAACTCACGATCACGGTCGCCGTCAGCGCCGCGGGAAACGGCACGCCCGCCTGCGACAAGATCCCTGGATTGACGACGATGATGTACATCGCCGTGAGAAAGGTCGTGATGCCCGCGACGACTTCCGTTTTCGTGCGCGAACCCGCGGCGCGAATGCCGAAGAAACGCTCGAGCGTGGTGCTGTCCTGAGTAATCGATGCCATGACGTTCCCGCGCGTCAGGCCGCTGCGTGCCAGTAGGCATCGAGCTTGGCGACCATGGCGTTGCGTTCTGCATCCGTCACGAACGAGGCTTCCAGGCTGTTCTTGAGCAGCGTGTAGACCTCGGCATCGGTGAGATTCAGGGCTTCCTGGATCGCGAAGTAATTGGCGTTCACGTAACCGCCGAAGTACGCCGGATCGTCCGAATTGATCATCACGGCCACGCCCTGGTCGAGCAGCGCCTTGAGCGTGTGCTTGGTCATGTCGTCGAAGACGCGCAGCTTCAGGTTCGACAACGGGCAGACGGTCAGCGCAATGCGGGCATCGGCAAGACGCGCGACCAACGCCGGGTCTTCCATGCTGCGCACGCCGTGATCGACACGATCGACCTTCAGCAGATCGAGCGCTTCGTACACGTACGCGGGCGGTCCTTCTTCGCCTGCATGCGCCACGAGTTTCAGGCCTTTATCGCGCGCCTTTGCGAACACGCGCTCGAACTTCGACGGCGGATGTCCACGCTCCGACGAATCCAGCCCGACACCAATCAGCCGATGCTTGTATTGATCGAACAGGGGCAGGGCTTCATTGAATGTCTTGAGCGCGTCTTCTTCCGGCAAATGCCGCAGGAAACACAGGATCACCTTGCTCGTCAGGCCGCGCTTCTCGCCTTCGGCCAACGCGCTTTCAATACCCGCCATTGCCGTCGCAATCGACACACCGCGCTCGGTGTGCGTCTGGGGATCGAAGAAAATTTCGGTGTGCGTGACATGGTCGGCAAGCGCGCGTTCGACGTACGCCATGGTCATGTCGTGAAAATCGCGTTCGTGCAGCAGCACGCTCGCGCCGGCGTAATAAATATCCAGGAACGATTGCAGGTCGGTGAATGCGTAAGCCGCGCGCAATGCATCGATGGAATCGTACGCGAGCGTCACGCCGTTGCGCTTTGCCAGCTCAAAAATCAGTTCGGGTTCGAGCGAACCTTCAATATGAATATGGAGCTCGGCTTTGGGCGCGCGGGCGATCTTTTCGGCGAGAGTGGCAGTCATGTTGTTGTGCTTAAAAAAGGTCTTGATCACGCGGTTTGCGGATGCTGCGCGGAATTGTAGCCGTGCGCGGCGTGTTCTTCGACCTTCTGCAACAACTGGGCTGCAACGGAGACTGCGATCATTTCCGGGGCTTTATCGACGATGCCGGGTACGCCGATGGGGCAGGTCATGCGGTCAATCCGCATGGGTTCGACACCGCGCGCCGCCAGACGCCGCTCGAACTGGACCTTCTTCGTGTGCGAACCGATCATGCCGAAAAACGCGAAATCCCCACGGCGGAGAATGCGTTCGGCGAGCGCGAGATCGAGCGCGTGGTTATGCGTCATTACCAGGAAATAGCTGTTGGCCCTGGCTTCGTCCACGGCGGATTCGGGCGTGCCGCTGGCGTCCATGGTGACGTTGTCAGGGAGATGATCCGGGGGCGGGAAGGTTTCATCGCGTTCATCGACCCAGACGACCCGGCACGGCAGATTGGCCAGCACCCTGACGATCGCCGCGCCCACGTGTCCCGCGCCGAACAACACCACGGAAAACTCGCGCAACGTGATGGTTTCGGTGAGCAATGCGCCGCTTTCGTCGAAGCCTGAGCCGTCCCAGAGCAGGCAGTCCTGCGTGTTCGTACCCGGCTCTGGATCGGACAGCATCACGGCTTCAGGGAAGGGACCGAAGCCGACGCTGCGCACGGTGGGATGGCCCTGCGTCAAGCGTTTGTTGAGCGACGTCACCCATGCCAGATCGCCGATATCCAGCCGCTCGAACGCCAGCACGACCGCGCCCCCGCAACACTGGCCGAGACTTGGACCGAGCGCAAAACGTTCGAGACGCCGCATGTGCGGACTGCGCGCGCCGTCTTTCAGCACTTGCCGCGCGGTTTCGATCGCTTTCCATTCGAGATGCCCGCCGCCGATGGTATGACGCGTGTCGTCGCGGGTAACGAGCATCTTCGTTCCCGGCTCGCGCGGCGCCGAACCCTGCACGCGCGCGACCGTCACCAGCACGACGGCGTCGCCGTGCGCGAGAAGGTGTTGCAGGTCGTGCAGCCAGGCTTGCATGGTGTGCGCTCCTAGTTGACCGTCGCCGGCTGCGTGACGTCTGCTACTGCTTCGACTACTTGCTTCGATGCTTGCGCGTCCAAAGCGTTCAGTATCGATTCAGGTGTGGCGGGGGCGCGCAAAACGGGGGCATCGATGGAATCGGGTGCAGTCGACGCGATGGCCGCGCGAATCGCGAGCAACACCGAAAACCCGAGCAGCAGCGGCGGCTCGCCTACGGCCTTTGAACGGAACACGGTCGGCTCGACGTTCTGGTTCTCGAAGAGCTTCACGTTCATCGCGGCAGGAATATCGCTCACCGATGGAATCTTGTAAGTGGATGGCGCGTGTGTCATCAGGCGGCCATCGCGGTTCCACCAGAGTTCTTCGGTCGTGAGCCAGCCCATGCCTTGCACGAAGCCGCCCTCCACCTGACCGATATCGAGCGATGGGTTGATCGACTGGCCCGCGTCGTGGAGGATATCGGCGCGTAGCAAACGCCATTCGCCGGTCAGCGTGTCCACGACCACTTCCGAAATCGCCGCGCCGTACGCGAAATAGTAAAACGGCTGGCCGGTCAGCGTTTTTGAA
>NZ_CAXTGZ010000685.1:0-3105 GCF_964243625.1 uncultured Caballeronia sp. | reverse complement strand
CCCGATGCCGTCCGAAAGCGTCGCCGCCTGCCAGAACCGTTGCACGGCGCGTGGCCCTTGACGTTTCGCACGCACGAGAACCCACGCCTTCACGATCAGGAAACACCAGCTCGCCACCGACATGGCCAGCAGCACGCCCGCCACGCCATGCGTGATGCCGTCGCTGCTCTGCAAGTAATGAATGATGCCGGTTGTTGCCATTGAACTCGGACCTCGAAGGAATCTGCAGCCTGGCTCAACGCAAGCCGAGCACGTCCTGCATGTCGAACATTCCGCGCTCCCGGCTCGCCAGGAATTGCGCGGCGCGCAGCGAACCTTGAGCGTAAGACAAACGGCTGGAAGACTTGTGCGTGATCTCGACGCGCTCGCCGATGCCCGCGAACAGCACCGTGTGGTCGCCGACAATATCGCCGCCGCGAATCGCAGCGAAACCGATGGTGGAGGGATCGCGTTCACCCGTCACGCCTTCCCGGCCGTACACCGCGCATTCCTTCAAGTCGCGGCCGAGCGCGTTGGCGATCGTCTCGCCCATTGCCAGGGCGGTGCCCGACGGTGCATCGACCTTGTGCCGGTGATGCGCCTCGATGATCTCGATGTCGTAGCCTTTATCGAAGTGTCTGGCCGCGAATTCCAGCAGCTTGAGCGTCACGTTCACGCCCACGCTCATGTTCGCCGAGAACACGATCCCGATCTTCTCTCCGGCGGCACGCAATTGCGCTTTCTGCTCGTCGTTGAAACCCGTCGTGCCGATCACCATTTTCACGTTATGCCGCAACGCCGCTTCCAGATGCACGAGCGTGCCTTCGGGACGCGTGAAGTCGATCAGCACATCGCTTGCGGCAAACACCTGCTCGATATCGTCAGTAAGAACCACGCCCGTGGTTTTACCGAGCAACGTACCCACATCCTCGCCGAGCTGCGGTGATCCCGCGCGGTCGAGCGCGCCGGACAAGGTCACGTCGGGATTATTGAGAACGGTTTCGATCAGCATGCGGCCCATACGGCCCGATGCACCGGCGATGGCGATTTTCATGGCGTGTCTCGCGTGATGAAGCGTATTGGCGTTGTGCTGCTGTGGTGTTGCGGATATTGCAACAAGCAATTCGTGCAGAAGCATCAGAAGCGTCGAAGCGGCGCGTTGGCCGCTTGCGAGATAGTGCAATCAGGCGAGAACGGCGGGACAGCCAATGAGGAGACGCCCGCCGTGCTGCTTAATTGGTTTTCGTCGATGGTACGTAGAACGTTGCCTGTCCATCCGTGTTTGCCGGCGTAGGCGACGTACCGGCAGGCCCGACTGCAGCACTGTTCGGAATGGTCACCGTCTGCGGACGCCGCTGCAACTGAATCTGCGAGTTGCCGGCAGCGCTGACGTTCGGTGGCAGGCTCGGATTGCCCGGCACGTTCGGCATGGCCGACGAGCGGGTACGTCCGGTCGGTGCTTCCACGGCCGCCGTTGCACGGTTGGCGGCTTGCGCGGCCTGCTGGTTGGCGTCGCCGGCGAATGCATTCGATGCATCCGGCTGCGTGCTGGGCTCGCCACCCGGCGCCGAGACGGTCGTGGCCGCCGGCGTAGCCGGAACGCCGCTGGCGCCGGCTGCGCTCGCCATGCCCGGAACCGGCGCTGCGGGAATCTTGCGGCCCTTGTCGCCATCGATTTCAGCCAGCAGCTCGAGATTCGACGGCAGGTTCTCGCCACCCGTCCAGTTCGCCACGCGATCGCCGGCGAAATTCACCACGAAATCGCGCTGCTGAACAACCGAAGTCGATCCGCGCTTGAAGTAGAAAATATAGTCCCAGCGGTCCGCGTGGAACATGTCCGCGAGCAGCGGCGTGCCGAGGAGCGTTTTCACCTGATCGCGCGACATGCCGACTTGCATCTGCGCCGCAGCTTCTGCCGAAACGAAATTCCCCTGCACGACCGTGATCCGATACGGCGTGATGTGTTGCGCGATGCTCTGCGTGACGCTGTCATAGGTGGAACAAGCGGACAACCCGGCCAGGACGGTCATGGTGGCGGCAGCAATCAAAGTTCCGCGCATACGACGGCTCTCCCGGCAATTCGATAAAGATTTTGGAAACATTTCACCCTTCATTTCACCCTTCGCCTGGCCCATTGCCCGTATGGGCGCAGGAAGTTTCGAAGTCTTTCGGAGATCGCGCCATTTCGTTCGGATGGTGACCAGAACGGTAAAAACGCATTACTATGAGAACCTTGAATTGTACTCTAGGGATGCCTAGCCATGACCAATCCCGCCGATCTCAAAAATATCGGGCTGAAGGCAACCCTGCCCCGGCTCAAGATCCTCGAGATTTTCCAGCATAGTCCGGTGCGCCACCTGACTGCAGAAGATGTGTATCGCAACCTGTTGCACGAAGAACTCGATATCGGTCTTGCGACCGTGTACCGCGTGTTGACGCAGTTCGAGCAAGCAGGGCTGCTGTCGCGCAGCAACTTTGAATCCGGCAAGGCCGTGTTCGAACTCAACGAAGGCTCGCATCATGACCACCTGGTGTGTCTTGACTGCGGCCTGGTCGAAGAGTTCTTCGACGCTGAAATTGAAAGCCGTCAGCAAGATATCGCAAAAGAACGCGGGTTCAAGCTGCACGAACACGCGCTCGCACTCTACGGCACGTGCACGAAGGAACAGTGTCCGCACAGGAAAAACTGATCCGTTCGCAGCGGTTGTAGCGTTGTCATGCCAGGAAATAAAAAACCGCCGGTTCTTGCAAACCGGCGGTTTTTTTGTGCTTACGTCAGCTTCGCTGCCTTACTTCGCATTGGCCAAAGCCACAGCCGTGTCCAGCATGCGGTTCGAGAAGCCCCACTCGTTGTCGTACCAGCTCGACACCTTCACGAGACGGCCTGACACCTTCGTGAGCGTTGCGTCGAACGTGGACGATGCCGGATTGTGGTTGAAGTCGATCGAGACCAGCGGCGCCGTGTTGTAGCCCAGAATGCCCTTCAGCGCGCCTTCCGATGCTTCCTTCATGATCGAGTTCACTTCTTCCACCGTCGTGTCGCGTGCGGCAATGAACGACAGGTCGACGATCGACACATTGATGGTCGGCACGCGAATAGCGTAACCATCCAGCTTACCCGCCAAT
>NZ_CAXTGZ010000684.1:0-3110 GCF_964243625.1 uncultured Caballeronia sp. | reverse complement strand
GCCGTTCCTGACGGGCTTCGAGGGGTGATTTGAAGCCCAGCTTTTCAAGACGCCAGTCGCGATTGTATCGGTCCTTGAATTCAATGGCGGCGGCACGAACCTCCTCGAGATTTCTGAAGATGCGCCCATGAATAGCCTGTTCCTTCAGCGTCCGGTTGAACCGTTCGGCAACGCCGTTGGTCTGCGGCTCGGCGACGAAGGCGTAGCTCGGCGCAATGCCCCAGAACCGGATCTGGTCACGGAAGTCGTCCGAGGTGTATTGCGAGCCGTGATCCATGCGCAGCGACAGTCCGCGGCCCGAGTCTGCGACAACGCCACCGAACTCGCTGTGCAGCCCCTGGGAGATCGGCTCAAGCGCAGCGAAGCGGTCACCGATTTTCGCAGCATGGATGCCAGTACACATGCCATCGCAATGATCGACCGCCGAGAAGATCCACGCCATGCCGTCATCCACGGTCGCAATGCGCACGCCATCGGTGCCCCACATTTCATTCGGGCAATCGGTCGTGATCCGGCCGTCGTGAAGGTCGGGTTCGCCCCGCGCCTGACGATGCGGCGAGAGCAACCCGTGCTCGTGCATCAACCGCAGTACGCGGGTCCGGGAGACGCGGATGTCGCGCACGATGCGCAGCCGCGCCCAGACCTTGCGGTGCCCCTCGCCGATGAAGGGCGAAGCCGCCAGATCGTCGCGGATGGCCTGGAGCAGGTCGGCATCGGGCATCTTCGGTTTTGGTCCACGCCTGCGCGGCAGCATCGGCGTAACACTTGCGCTCGCCCTGGCACGAACTGCATAGATCGTCGAGCGCGGGAATTCGAGGACCTGGCAAACCCGTTGCAACCCAAAGGGCCTGCCTGCACTGACGGAGATCGCGTGGCTCATGTCGACGATCTCCGAGCGGTCAAAGGGCGACGGGTCTGCAGTTCACGCTCCTTGCGCAGAATCTCGTTTTCCATAGACAGCTCGCCCACGCGGCGCACAGCGTCATTGAGCCGGGCTTCCTGTGGATCGCTGGTCCGTGACTTCAGGCCGGCCTCCATGCCGGCCAGTGCCAGCTCACGCCATTGCTCAAGTTCGGCGATCGTCACGCCCACTTCACGGGACACGGAGTCGACCGGTTCGCCGCGCAGCAACCGAAGGACCACGCTACGTTTGCGGCCGCTCGACCAGCGTTTGACTTCGGCCGCGCCAGAGGCGCTTCCAGTCGCGCTACGCGCGCCTTCCAGCGCCACTGGCGCAACCCCTTTTGCATTGACTTTCTTCAACATCACCCGCTCCAGTTTGGAACACACGTTTTACCCCAAATCTGTGTCCAAAAAAACCGGAGGCGCCGCAAATCTAGCCTCGACAAGAACTGTAGAGTCCAATTTGTAATGTCCAGTTCGGGGGTGCGGCGCAAATCCTCGGAGCGAGGTACCGTAATTGCGCAGGATTGTCAGCGCGCCTTGTTCGGTGCACGCCGGAAAAGCAAGGCTTATGGCGATGGCTGTGTCGAGAAATTCGCCAGCATCGCTTCGAACGAGTGACGATCCCCGTGATCCTGCGTCAAGCGGACGCGTTCTTCCACCTCGGCCAAGTGCTCGTCCATCAACTGTAGCGCGAGTGCGCGATCTTTGACTCTCAACGCATTCAGGATCGCACGATGGTGGTCCGTGCCACAGTCGTCGTGATGGTCTTGCTCGTACAGGACCATCACCAGCGCGAGTCGCGCGATGACTTTCTCTAATAGCTCGGTCAGCACCTTGTTGCCACTGATACGGGCGATCTCGATGTGAAAATCCCCAGAGAGTTCTGCTTTGGCTTTTTCGTCGCCACCATGATGGATCGCATCTTCTCGATTAATAATCACATCAAGGCGATCAAAGTCCGCTAGCGTGCCGCGCTCGACGGCAAGGCCCAAAACCAGTCCTTCCATCGCTCTACGCGCTTCGAACAGTTCTTTTGCCTGTTCGATTGTCGGTTCCGCGACAAATGATCCCCGATTACGTTTGCGCTCCAGCAGATGATCGTGCTCCAGTATCCCAAGGGCACCCCTTACAACGGTGCGGCTGACTTTAAAGTGCTCCGCAATCGTGTCTTCCAAGATCTTCGCACCAGGTTTGAGTGCGCCCTCGCCGATAGCCGCCGCCAAGGTCGCACAGATCCGATTGCTGACATCTTCGCTGACATCGACCGATTCCCCGGCGAGTTCTCGCTCAGTGGCCGAACTTTTTGATCGGCGTTTTGCCGCGTTTCGCATACCAATCTCCGTGCATCATCAATCAATTCTGGTGCAACACATTGCACCAGAATTGCGAACGAACATAAAAACATAGTTTCGTAACTATGTTCAAAAGTATAAGCGCAAGAAAATAATTACATAAAAATCATATAGTTGCTGAGGTTTTTCGGGTTCAAAAATGCAGCATGGCACGGTGTCTGCATTAGGTTATTGGTCAGAGCGAACGTAAGTCCGCGACGAGCAATTTTTGCACAGTTTAGTTCGGTGACTCCGTCACGCACGGTGTTTTGATATCCGGGTGAGATCGACGCGGCGCGGAACGACGAATTTTATCGTCGCGGCGTCTTTTGCCGATTATTAACGAGACAGGAAACGAAAGTGAACGCTCATCCCTACCGTCAGCCATACCGCCGTATCGAATCCTTATTGAACGATTTTGAACCTGTTTTCGCTTTCACCGCACCGTTGCCATTGCCGCCTGAGGAGTTTGCCGAGCGGGTTCGCCGCATTCGTCGTGAAGCGGTGCTCGCCGGCCACGATGCCTTGATCATTCATGCTGGATCGGCCGGTTGGTTTCACGCCTCGAATCCCTATTTGCGTTATGTCTGCGACTGGATGCGGGAAGGTTTGCTCATCGTACCCACCGATAGCGACAAAGAAATGGTGCTGCTGTCGTTCTTTACGCAATCCGTCATTCTGCCGCCGGGTGGCGAGCCGGTCGGGGTCGAACAGATTTGGCAGATTGGTGCAATCGGCAGAGAGTATGCGGATCGACCCGGTTCGTCGATCGTGAAGACGACGGAAGCCGCGGCAAACCTTTTATCGGATCTCGGATTGTCCAACAGTCAGATCGGCCGTATTGGCGATCGGACAAGTGCGCCGATTTTTAGC
>NZ_CAXTGZ010000683.1:0-3115 GCF_964243625.1 uncultured Caballeronia sp. | reverse complement strand
CAGAAGCCGATCAGCAGGTACGACACCAGGCCCACCGCTTCCCAGCCGAAGAACAACTGCAGGAAGTTGTTGCTCATCACGAGCATCAGCATTGAGAACGTGAAGAGCGAGATGTAGGAGAAGAAGCGCTCGTAGCCCGTTTCTTCATCGGCCATATAGCCGATCGTGTAGATGTGCACCATCAGCGAGACGAAGGTGACGATCACCATCATCATCGCGGTCAGCGAGTCGACCAGGAAGCCGATCTCCATCTTGAGCGGGCCGACCGTCATCCATTCGTAAATGGTCGCGTTGAAGCTCGCGCCCTTCATGACGTCGAGGAAGACGAAACACGAAAGCACCAGCGATATCGCCACACCAAGAATGGTGATGCTGTGCGACGCGCGGCGCCCGATCTTCCAGCCGAACAACCCCGCGATCAGCGAACCGGCAAGCGGTGCCAGCGGAATCGCAAGCAGAAGGTTTTCATTGAGTGTCGTGGACATATCTGTCTTGCCTGAATTTAACCTTTGAGCTGATCGAGATCTTCGACGTTGATCGTGTCGAGGCTACGGAACAACGTGACCAGAATCGCGAGACCGATGGCCGCTTCAGCCGCCGCGACCGTCAATACGAAGAACACAAAAATCTGGCCGTGGATGTCGCCGAGATAGTGCGAGAACGCGACGAAGTTCGTATTGACCGCCAACAGCATCAGTTCGATCGCCATCAGGATGATGATCACGTTACGTCGGTTCAGGAAAATACCGACAATGCTGATCGCGAACAGGATCGCGCCGAGCACAAGGTAATGGGCAAGACTCAACATGGTTTTATATCTCCTCAGCCTTTGTTGTCGACCGTGCCGGCGCCGGCGTTGCCGGTAACGGGCGGATTGGTCGCGGCATCCGGCGCTTCCTGCTCGGACTTCATCTTCACGATCCGCACGCGATCTTTCGCACGCACCTTGACCTGTTCGCTCACCGACTGGCGCTTGTTGTCCTTCTTCTCGCGAATGGTCAGCGAGATTGCCGCGATGATCGCGACCAGCAGGATCAGGCCCGCGATTTCAAACGCGAAGATGTAGTCGGTGTAGATGACCTTGCCGATCAGGTGCGAATTCGACATCACTTCGTTCGGACCCACGCCGGAACCTACCCCGTTGACCAGCATCGCGTCGCGCACCGGCGTGACCGTCGCGCCATAGCCGTGCCACAGGATCAAAGCGGTCTCGATGATGATGATCGCGCCCACGATGCTCGCTATAGGCACGAATTTCTTGAAGTCGCGGTGCAGCACGTCGAGGTTGATGTCCAGCATCATCACCACGAACAGGAACAGCACCATGACCGCGCCGACATAGACGAGAACCAGCAAGATGGCGAGGAATTCGGCTTCGAGCAGCATCCAGATCGCGGCCGCGTTGAAGAACGCAAGCACGAGAAACAGCGCGGATGACACCGGGTTGCGCGAAGTGATCACCTTCAGCGCCGAAATAACCAGCAGCAGCGCGAAGATGTAAAACAGTACGGTCGTGAATTCCATGATTACCGGTTCATCGTTAGGCTTTGTGTTTTGACACAAGCGCGCCGTGTCGCATCTTTTGAAGGAAGCAACGTACAACCATGGCGCGCGGGCCGGAACAGCAGGTCAATTCAAATGCAGGAACAGCAAAAGGCGCGGTGAAGACGAGCGCCCCGCTCCGCTTTACCGATAAGGCGCGTCAGCAGCCTTCGCAGCAGCAATCTCCGTTTCATAACGGTCGCCCACTGCCAGCAACATGTCTTTCGTGAAATACAGGTCGCCGCGTTTCTCGCCGTGATACTCGAGGATATGCGTTTCGACAATCGAATCGACCGGGCAGCTTTCTTCACAGAAACCGCAGAAGATGCACTTGGTCAAATCGATGTCATAGCGCGTGGTTCGACGCGTATTGTCGGCGCGCGTTTCTGATTCGATGGTGATTGCAAGCGCCGGGCACACGGCTTCACACAGCTTGCATGCGATGCAGCGTTCTTCGCCGTTCTCGTACCGGCGCAATGCATGCAGGCCTCGAAAACGCGGGGAGATCGGGGTCTTCTCTTCCGGGAACTGAACCGTCACCTTGCGCTGGAACAAATAGCCGCCAGTCAGCGCAAGACCCTTCAGCAACTCGGTCAGGAAAAAGGTTTTAAAGAAATTCTGTAATGCGTTCATGGTTTTTTCATCCGCCCATTATTTCCAGATGTTCAGCGGTGACATGATCCAGAACCCGACCACGACCACCCACACCACCGACACCGGCAGAAAGATTTTCCAGCCAAGACGCATGATCTGGTCGTAGCGATAACGCGGGAACGTCGCACGGGCCCAGATGAACACGGACAGCAGGAAGAAGATCTTCAGCACGAACCAGAAAATGCCCGGGATGAAGGACAGGAAACCAAACGGCGCGCTCCAGCCACCAAGGAACAACGTCGATGCGATCGCCGAGATCACGATCATGTTGATGTACTCGGCCAGGAAGAACAGCGCGAACGCCATGCCCGAATAATCGATCATGTGACCCGCGACGATTTCCGACTCGCCTTCCACCACGTCGAACGGGTGACGGTTCGTTTCGGCAATGCCCGAGATGAAGTACACGACGAACATGGGCAGGAGCGGCAACCAGTTCCACGAGAGGAAGTTGATACCCCAGTTCGCGAAGATGCCGTGTTCCTGCGAGACCACGATAGCCGACATGTTCAGGCTGCCCGTGACCATCAGCACGACGACGAGCGCAAAGCCCATCGAGATTTCGTACGACACCATCTGCGCCGCGGCGCGCATGGCGCCAAGGAACGCGTACTTCGAGTTCGATGCCCAGCCGGCCAGGATCACGCCATACACGCCGATGGACGAAATCGCCATCACATAGAGCAGGCCGGCGTTGATGTCGCCCAGCACCGCTTTCGCCTGGAACGGAATCACCGCCCACACCGCGAACGCGGGAACCACGGTCATGATCGGCGCGATCAGGTAGATCCAGCGGCTCGCTTGCGTCGGCTGAATCACTTCTTTCAGCAACAGCTTCAGCACGTCGGCGATCGGCTGCAGGAGTCCGAGCGGACCCACGCGATTCGGGCCAAGACGCACGTGCATCCAGCCGATGAGC
>NZ_CAXTGZ010000682.1:0-3118 GCF_964243625.1 uncultured Caballeronia sp. | reverse complement strand
GCGTGTGCCTGCGGAGCGGCTTCGGATGGCGTTGGGGATAGTTCGGCGGGCGTCATGAATGGCGCTCCTGTCAGGTCGGATCGAGCACGCTCGATGATTGAACGGGTGCGTCGCCAGCCATTGCCGGGCAGCCGTCGCGGCGCCCGACAATTATAACAATTAGCTTACATTTTCTTCCGCCAATAAAAAGACGCGCGGCTTGCCGCCCCGCGCGCCTGCAAAGCGACTACAAACGCCGGCTACATATGTTCGCCGCGTATATAACCTTCGAGTTGGTGGATGGTGAGCTCCTGCTCGGACATGATGTTTTTCACCAGGTCGCCTATGGAAATCATCCCCACGAGTTTTTCGCCGTCGATGACCGGCAAATGGCGCATGCGTTTTTCGGTCATCAGCGCCATGCAGTCGTCCGTGGTCTGCTCAGGGCGCACGAAACGCACTTGCGAAGTCATGATTTCGTGCACCGGGGTCTGCCGCGAAACCCGGTCCATCAGCACCACTTTGCGCGCGTAATCGCGCTCGGTCATGATCCCGACAATGGCCTCGCCGTGCGTCACGATCAGCGCGCCGATATGCTTTTCCGCCATCATGACGATGGCGTCGTAGACCGAAGCCGTGTCGGCAATCGTGAAGATGGTGTGATCGGGTTTCGAATTAAGAACTTGTGCGACTGTTGCCATCGAACGCCTCCGTTGAACCGCGCGACGCCTGCCGGACTGCAGGGCGTACCACATGGGGCCACGTCTTGCCTTACATGAAAATTACCCAGCCCATTCAAAAAGTATAGGCCACCTGCCGGTTGCCCGGACGCTCGAAAACACGGGTTTTAGTCCGTCCAAGGGTCAATCCCGATACGGCAAACTCGATATGCGCACAGCACGGTAACGCTGCGTTCATAAACCCGCAAAATTGAGCTTCAGTTTCCCTGCACCGCGCCGCTAATCAGGAACCGGCTGGTCAAAGCCCGGCATAAATCGAACAGGAGAACATTTTGAGCAGCTCACAACACGACATCGAACAGCGGGTTCGGCTCGCAGGCAACAACATGTTCGAGCTGCTCTTGTTCCGCCTGGGCGAAGCGCCCGGCTCGGAGCAGCGCGAGCTTTACGGCATCAACGTGTTCAAAGTGCGTGAGATTCTCGCGATGCCCGAGATCACCGTGGTCGCCGGCGCGAATCCCGAAATCCTCGGCGTTGCCGATATCCGCGGTCAGATCATTCCGGTCATCGATCTGGCGCAGGTGACGGGTTGCCAGCCGAAAAACGGTCCGAAGATCCTGCTCGTGACTGAATTCGCGCGTACCACGCAAGGTTTTGCCGTCGAAGAAGTCGACGATATCGTGCGGCTGGAGTGGAACCAGGTTCTATCGGCCGAATCGCATTCGAGCGGGCGGACCGTGACGAGCTTCGCGCGGCTCGACGGCAACGTGGACGGTTCGCGGCTCGCGCAAGTGCTCGACGTGGAGCAGATCCTGCGCGACGTCCTGCCGTCGACAACTGCAGACGAGATCAACGAGTCCAGCACGGGCCGCCTGGTCCTGAAGCCCGGCACGAAGGTTCTCGCCGCCGATGATTCCGGCGTCGCCCGCAGCCTGATCGAGCAGAGCCTGAACGCGATGGGCGTGTCGTTCATCATGACCAAGAGCGGCCAGGAAGCGTGGAATGTGCTGGAAGACCTGCAGCGCAAGGCCGAGTCGGAAGGACGGCTTGCATCGGATGAAATCGCGCTGGTGCTGACTGATCTGGAAATGCCGGAGATGGACGGCTTCACGCTCACACGCCGCATCAAGGCGAACGCCGGCATGCAGGCCATTCCGGTGGTAATCCATTCGTCGCTGTCGGGATCAGCGAACGAGGAACACGTGCGCAAAGTGGGCGCAAACGCGTATGTATCGAAGTTTGCGCCGGCCGAACTCGCGACCGTGATGCGCAACGCATTGAAGACCGGCACCTGAAGCATTTCGTCCGGCCTCGACGCAAAAGCGCCAATGCCCGCTGGACGTAAGTCCAGCGGGCATTGGCGCATTACACGGTCATTCAGCGAAGCTTTACGCGATCAGGACGGCTTGATGTTTGCCGGTTGTGCGCGCAACAGCACGAAGACTTATTGACCGAAGAAAACTGCTTGCGACTTGCTGGTGCCGTCACGGCTCGTCGAACCCGACTGCGTCAGCGACTTCGAGCCACCGTAAGCATTTGCATCGGCATTACGGCTTTCAGCAGCCAGCGTTTGCGTGTTCTGGCCTTGTTGCGAAGCCGGAGCACCGACCGAAGGACGATACGAAGGCGCCGGGCCGTAGCCGCTGGCAAAAGCCGGAACAGCGATAGAAGCGGTAGCGGCGATAAGCAAGGATGCGAGAAGGTTCTTTTTCATGATGAGCTCCGATATTGGGTAGACGTACGACTGTTCACAAGGCGTTGCAGCGGTCTTGCTAATGCGTCGTTGCTGCTTCGTCGATGAAATGCAGTGTATACCCCTACTATCGGTTTTTTATCCCCATAAACTTCAATACACTATTCAGGATCGAAGAATAATCAGGCGGATGGAGTGCGCCGGGGAAACGCCAGAAGCAAGCCTGTAAAAGGCTTGCGGCGACAGGTTTTGGGGACAAATGAAGTTGAAAACCGACTTTCGGCGACCGGTTTCAGTGAACTTGCACGATCTGACCAATCAACTTGACCAGGACGCCGGGCGCGTTGCCTTTCTGGCAGTAGCCATCGAAGCCTGCGTGAACGCCCTTCGAGCGCACGTAGTCTTCCCCAAGCGCCGTAAAAGCGATAATTCCCGCATTACGGGTGGGAGAGATTCGGCGTAAAACGCGGGCAGTGGCGAACCCGTCGTGCTCCGGCATGCTGATGTCGAGCACGACGACATGTGGAACCCAACCATCGATTGCCTGTAGCGCGTCTACACCGCTCAGCGCAAAGCGAGTGTCGCAGCCGTCTGCGTTGAGCGCGGCAGCGAGACCTTCGGCGCTCGCGGCGTTGTCATCGACAACCAGGATTCGCCACTGCTCATGGTCTGCGTCGACGTTGCGGCTCGTCCACAGCGCGCATTTGGGGGAGTAGGAAACTGAAAGCATTGACCGCTCTATATTTTGCAGGTGCAGCAACTGCAG
>NZ_CAXTGZ010000681.1:0-3133 GCF_964243625.1 uncultured Caballeronia sp. | reverse complement strand
CAGCACCATGCCCTGCGTGAGCAGGTTTTTCGCGGGTTCATCGAAGCTCACGAGACCGAGGTCGCGCATCACCTTCGTCCAGAAACGCGAGTACAAAAGGTGAAGAATGGCGTGCTCGATTCCGCCGATGTACTGGTCCATCGGCATCCAGTAATCGGTGCGCTCGTCGACCATGGTCTTGGCATCGGGTGCTGCGTAGCGCGAGAAATACCACGACGAATCCACGAACGTGTCCATGGTGTCCGTCTCGCGTTTTGCCGGCGCGCCGCACTTCGGACATGTGCAATTCACGAATGCTTCCGACTTCGCAAGCGGGTTGCCCGTGCCATCCGGCACGAGGTCTTCCGGCAAGACGACCGGCAGATCGGCTTCCGGCACCGGCACGTCGCCGCACGCGTCGCAGTGGATGATCGGAATCGGCGTGCCCCAATAACGCTGGCGGGAAATGCCCCAGTCGCGCAGGCGCCAGGTGATTTGTTTATCGCCGAAATTCTTTGCCTTCAGGTCGGCCGCAATCGCGTTCACGGCTTCTTCAAAGCCGAGGCCGTCGTACTTGCCGCTGTTGATCAGCGTGCCCGTACCCTTCTCGCCATACCACTCTTCCCACGCGTCCGTGCTGTAGGTCTTGCCTTCGACCGCGACCACTTGCTTGATCGGCAGGTTGTATTTCTTCGCGAACGCGAAATCGCGCTCGTCGTGCGAAGGCACGCCCATCACCGCGCCTTCGCCGTAGCTCATCAGCACGTAATTGCCAATCCACACTTCGACCTTCTCCTGCGTCAGCGGATGCGTGACATGGAAGCCGGTCGGCATGCCCTTCTTTTCCATGGTCGCGACATCGGCCTCAGCCACGCCGCCGCGCTTGCATTCTTCAATGAACGTTTGCAACGCGGGGTTCTCGCGAGCAAGGCGCGTTGCCAGCGGATGTTCCGCGGCGACCGCCGCGAAGGTCACGCCCATGATGGTGTCGGCGCGCGTGGTGAAAACGCGCAGCAATTTGCTTTCGCCGTCGATCTCATAGGGGAAACCAAAGTTCACGCCGAAGCTCTTGCCAATCCAGTTCTGCTGCATCAACTTTACGCGCTCGGGCCAGCCGAGGCCGTCGAGGTCGCCGAGCAACTGGTCCGCGTATTCCGTGATGCGCATGTAGTACATCGGGATTTCGCGCTTTTCCACGAGCGCGCCCGAGCGCCAGCCGCGCCCGTCGATCACCTGTTCGTTCGCGAGCACCGTCTGGTCGACCGGGTCCCAGTTCACCGTGCCGGTCTTTTTATACGCAATGCCCTTTTCCAGCATCTTCAGGAACAACCACTGGTTCCACTTGTAGTACTCGGGTTTGCAAGACGCGATTTCCCGCGACCAGTCGATAGCCAGCCCCATCGACTGCATCTGCTTCTTCATGTAGTCGATGTTGTCGTAAGTCCACTTCGCCGGCGGCACGTTGTTCGCCATCGCCGCGTTTTCCGCCGGCATGCCGAACGCGTCCCAGCCCATGGGCATCAGCACGTTGTGGCCGTTCATGCGCAGGAACCGGTACATCACGTCGTTGATGGTGTAGTTGCGCACGTGGCCCATGTGCAGCTTGCCCGACGGATACGGCAGCATGGACACGCAGTAGAACTTCGGCTTGTCGCTGGTTTCGGTCGACCGGTAGACATCTTTCGCGCGCCAGTCGCTTTGCGCTGCGGATTCGACGTCGGCGGGTACGTATTTATCTTGCATGGTGTGGTCTTGGCGGTTTTGCCTTGCGGCGATGTGGCTGTGTTGCCCGGAAAAGCGTCACGGCCAGGCTCCGGGCGATGCTCGGCGGGCGTCGGTCACGGGTCTCGTCGAGATCGAGGCCGTCTGGCATGGTGCCCGGGCCGCTCCTTCAGCGTGGTTCCATGCCCCGGTGACGCAATGTAGACATGGAGGCCGCCCGCGCGGCCAAAGCGCGATTATACCGTTGAGGCGAAGGGTTCTGGCGAGGCGCGCCTTTGGGTGACCGGCTCGCCTCGCAAGCCCGGATTCTCTCAGTGCGTGGGCTTCGCAGGCTCGGTCACAAAGCCGATCTTGCTCAAGCCCGCGCTTTGCGCGGCGCCCATCACCCGTGCGATCACGTCATAACGCGTCGCCGCCGATGCTCTCAGATGCAACTCCGGTTGCGTCGCTTTCTTGCCTTCGGCCACAAATTGCGCCTGCATCTGCTCGAAGGCGACCGGCTTGTCGTTCCAATAGAACTTGCCGGTGTCATCGATGGAAAGCGTGATCGTGTCCGGCGTCTCGCGCACGACCTGCGATGCGACCTTCGGCAGATCCAGCCGGATTGCGTGCGTGAACAAAGGCGCGGTGATGATGAAAATCACGAGCAGCACCAGCATCACGTCGATCAACGGCGTCATGTTGATCTCCGCCATGGGAGCGCCGTTCGATTTCTTGTCCAGTCCGCCGAATGCCATGATGTAATCGTCCGGTTCGCGGTTGGGAAGCTTCGGCTCAGGCCACGTGGTCCTGAACGGCCGCACTCTTCACCCGGCGCGGCGCCGCGCCGTTGGTGTAAGCGTGCAGGTCGTGCGCGAAGCCATCGAGTTCTTCCGAGATTTGCCGCACCAGCCGTCCGAGCACGTTGTACGCAAGCACGGCCGGAATGGCCACGACCAGTCCGAACGCCGTCATGATCAGCGCCTCGCCAACCGGACCGGCCACGTTTTCGATCATCGCCTGCCCGCTGGCGGCAATGCTGCCGAGCGCGTGATAAATGCCCCAGACAGTGCCGAGCAATCCGACAAACGGCGCGGTACTTCCCACCGATGCCAGCAAGACCTGCCCGAACTCGAGCCGCCGCTGAGACGCCAGCAGCGCATGCCTGAGCGCGCGCAACACACGCTCGCCGGGCTCGACATGCGCGATCAACGCACCCGGCATTTCCGCCTCCGATGCACGCCACGCAGCCATCGCAAGCGGCAAATACACGCGTTCGCGATCGGCTTTCTTCAACTCCGCGATGCCGTCAGCAAGCGTCGCCGCCTGCCAGAACCGCTGTACGGCGCGCGGCCCCTGGCGTTTTGCACGAACGAGGACCCATGCCTTCACGATCAGAAAACACCAGCTCGCCACCGACATGGCCAGCAGCACGCCCGCCACGCCATGCGTG
>NZ_CAXTGZ010000680.1:0-3139 GCF_964243625.1 uncultured Caballeronia sp. | reverse complement strand
GCCATATTTTTAGTAGCGCCCGAGGTACGTCTCAGAACAGATATGGTTGAAATACGAATACGATGAACCCGGATTCAATGCTCCGTTATCAAGATACGCAACCGCGAACGAGTTAGGGTTGTAGGTGATCGTGTAGTGATCCGCCGGTGTTGAGGTTGTCGCGAAATTTCCTGTCGTCGTTCCTTGACCCTGACAAACCCCGATGTTCAGCGGAGTGACCAAGTTGCCTGAAGCATTTGTGACGCCTGAGGTTGTGGTCAGGAGCGTCAAAACATTTGTGGTGCTTCTGTCATAAACCTGAATTGTGACATGCTCACCAGCGGGCAATCGAATATTGCCAGTGTGATCATAGGCTGTTACGCCTGCCGTTATCGTGCGCGCGACATTTTCACGGTTTGGCGCAAGATGCGATATGTTTTCGGTATCGAGGAATTGATAAAAACCTGCGATTCCGGCCCCGTCGGATAAACGAATCGAGTAAGTCTGCGCTGCCGGCGCTGAAGTCCCGGTGTTATACGCCCGCATCATCAAGGTCGCCCCGGAAGACGAAGTGACGTTGTACGAGGTTCCAGACGTAAGCGTTGCCCACGTACTCGGCGCTGTCTCCAGTTGGGCTGTTTGCGTCCCGGTGCCGGTGAAAATAAGCCGGTTAACAGTTTGCGCGGTGGGTGTTTGGATCGCGTAGTAATCTACATCGCTTACCGTGTCAAGATTCGCGTTGATCTGTTGATCGCCGGATAGTTGCGTTGGGTGAAGAATCGAGTCGTTTGGCTCATACGAGTCATATCCGGTTGTTCCGGTCACCTGAAACTGAAACGTCGCGCCTCCCGTTCCTTGTTGCGAATCGACTAGCAACAAAAGGCGAACCGGGCCGCCTGGAATACCCTCGACGATCTTCGTCTGCGACGAATCAATTTCGTTATCAAGGTAAGTAAAAGAACCATCTGAGTTGACTTGCACCAAATGGGCATCGTGCTCTTCATTTGCCGGAAGACTAGCAACGTAACCAACGGTTTTGGTGAGGTCAGGTGCCACAAATTCAAAGCAGTCTGTTTGACCCGATGGCGCTGTGGTTGCGTTATAAACGGTACCAACCTGAATATCCGCACATCCATTAACAGGCGGCCCAACGGTCGCAGCTGTGAAGGCTGTGTCACGTGACGTTCTCTGCGACCGGAACCGCGTTGACGGAAGGGTCCATGGCCTTACTGTCGTAGCGGTCGCAGAAGCTTCTTTTAAGCGTGCGATAACGGGGGTGATATCGGGGGTGCTGATTCCCTCAATATGGGATTGCACATTAATTGTCTCTGATGGGTCTGCGTACGCAATCGAATATATCGACATGCCGACGAGAAGCGATAACAGGATGGGCCTGAGAGTCATGCGATTTCCTAAAACGGTTCAATAGGAACGACTGTGGGGGCGCAGCGCGACAGATATTACGACATCTTACTAACCAATAGTATGAATATTAAGAAGGCGATATTGGCCGGATTTTTCTGGAATATCAGCGCAACTGTCAATTTGCCATGTCGCAAAACTCCTAAGTTTCGCAACGCCGTGCCGGCCACCACCAAACCCATATGCAGCCGTACACCGTAATGTTGCAAAACATAGTCTTGTATGCACCCATATACGCGACTATAATATGCAACATAAGCACGGTAGTGGGCGTGCCGTGCTGCCCGATATGGAGCTGACGCCCGATAAGCGAGTAATCATAACGACAGAAACGAACGGTGCGGTGCTGCTCGATGATGGTCAACTTCGTGCAGCACAACGTCAACTATCCTGCGACCGCCGGCAACGGCTTCCTGATGCGCCGATGTTGCTACGGCCTCACGACTCCCGAAGGGGCGGAATGTCTCGGTGGCTACGATTTGCAGCTCGACGGCAAGTGGCACACGAGCATCAGCGCGCCCTACGACGAACGCACAGACAGCGATTGCCGATGGCTCGGCCGCTTCAATAATCGCCTCGATGCGATTCATGCCCTCTGGCAGCATCGCCATGAGGCCGTCATCCGACATTCGCGCCATTGACGCCATGACCGCTACTTCGCCGAGCTATACCTACGAAATTAAGCCCCGACGCGCCGAGCTGGGCGGGGGGTGGCAGGCACGCTTTTTTGAGGCCGGTATTGAAATAGGCGGGGGCGCATTCCCTGCAAACGCCGACGCAGATCCGCAGGCCGGCATCGACTGGTGGAACGGACTCACCGAGGACGAGCGCTTGACATGGATGGGCTATGCCAATAGTGCAAAACCTCGCGACGCGTGGCAGGCGTATCTTCAAAAAGAAGCCTACGACGCGGCGCAAAATGCGGCCGAGTCATGGCTCGAATCGCGGGAGCGCCAGTGAGAGACCCAGCCGATATAGCCACACGTGACGTGTTGACTGGCGCATTTCTGATCGGATACGCCCGTGTCTCGACTCGCGACCAGGACCTGAGCAACCAAGAGGCGCAGCTACGCGCGGCTGGATGCGGCAAGGTCTTTGCCGAGAAAATTACCGGAACCCGGCGCGCGCGTCCCCAGCTCGATCGCATGCTCGACCACTTGCGGGCCGGCGACGTTATCGTTGTAACGCGCCTTGACCGACTCGCTCGCAGCATCCGCGACCTGCTCGACATTGTTGAGCGCATCCGCGATGCCGGCGCAGGCCTGCGCAGTCTCGCCGAGCCGTGGGCCGACACGACGACGCCGGCCGGCCGCATGGTATTGACCGTGTTCGGCGGCATGGCCGAGTTCGAGCGGAGTCTAATCGTTGAGCGCACGAGTAGCGGCCGGGCCGCCGCCAAGGCGCGCGGCACGAAGTTCGGCCGCAAGCCGACGCTCACACCGGCGCAGCTCGACCATGCTTATCGCCTCGCAGACGAGGGCAACATGAGCATGCAGGAAATCGCCGCGTTGCTCGGTATTCATCGATCAACGCTGTTTCGGCTGCTGTCGCAGCGTTCAGATAAGGCCGCCTAGTGCCGTTAACATGACAATCACCACGAGCACGCGTGTAGGCAGCTATGAACAGCAAGAAAGCATGTGAATTAACGATTGATGGATGGGAGTCAAAAGGCCCGTACGAATTCGTTCATCCGACTGGCTGGACCATAACCAATCGCATCTTGAGCGCGAAATCAGTA
>NZ_CAXTGZ010000679.1:0-3146 GCF_964243625.1 uncultured Caballeronia sp. | reverse complement strand
TTGAGTGATTGCGGGCCGGCGATGAACGCCTAAATCTGCTAGCGGCGCAGGCCGAGCGCCGTCGCGCTCTTCCACTGACGCGGCGGCACCGAGTCCAGGCCGCCCGATACGTTCACCGTGTCGTCTGCGCCGCCCCCAGCGACAGTCCTACCGTCGCGGCAACGAACGGCGGCAGGTCGAGCCCGAGCAAAGGCACGCCGAAAAACGCGAAGAAGACGTTGACCACCAGCGGAATCCAGCGGAAAAGCTCGAAAAAGCCATGAATCGCCCATTTGATCGTGCGGTTTGGCAGCGCCGCAAGCACACCGAGAAGCGACGAGATCACCGTCGTGCAGCGTGGTTAGAAAGCAGATCGTTTAAACCATGCACGGCGACTTTGGTCAACATCCTGTGAACACTCTCCAGCCCAATTCAGCCCGTTATTGGACAGTGACGGTGATCCGATGCCACGCTGTGCTCAGATAGCCTTTGAAATTCCATACATCGGCTGCTTGCGATACCTGAGTCTGTCCCGCCGCGTCCCATGCTCGTACTGACAGTTCATGAGTGCCCCTCGTCAGCGTCAATTCAACGTTCCAGAGCGTCCAACTCCACGGGGTGCGAGGCTCGACGTTGAGTGCGGCTTGTGTCCACGTCACCCCGTCATCTGACGACACTTCTACGCGCGCTACCGATGTTCCCGTCGCCACGGCGTATCCGGAGACCCGGACAGGACCTGTGCACAATGTCGCTCCTTCGTTCGGTTCGCAAATGGCCGAGTTCAGAGGCATATCGTTGATCGTCGTCCCGTTCTTCCAGTCCGCACTGGTTTCATCGACGGAAGCGGGGAACAATTTGTATTCGCGTTGCTGCATGTGATTGTCCGATGGTTTGTCGCGCACCTCGATCGATGCCAGCCACTTCGGACTGCGCACGCCCGCGTATCCTGGAACCACTACGCGCAATGGATACCCATGCTCCGGGCTCAACACTTCGCCGTTCATTTCGTAGGCGAGCAGCACATCGCCCGATAGCGCTTTGCTCGCCGGAATTGACACGCCATAGCGGAAGCGTTTGCCCTCTGCTTCGCAGTCGTCGCACGCTGCAAATACCACGTGCATTTCTCCACCGCACATGATGCCGGCCGATTCGAGCACGTCCTTGAGCCTCACGCCGGTCCAAACCGCATTGCCAATCGCCCCCGGCGCCCATGGGTCACCCGAGACGGGTTTCACCGACAGCAGGTCAGCACGCCGGTTTCCAGCGCATTGCATTACGGCACTGACGGACACGCGCTCAAAGCGGCTTCTAAGATCGTTCAGTGAAAGACTAATCGGACGGCTTATTCGGCCGGAGACCGAAATCCGGTGGAGCGCCTCGTCAATCACCGGCACATTGCCGTGATTGCGCACGTAAAAATCGTCTTGAGTCGTGTGCATGCCGGCGATAAGGCGCTTGAGTTCCGGCTCTGCGTTAAGCGGCGATGTGGAATGGATCCGCTTGTCGAGCCCTTTTGGTGTCATTCGCATCTCCGGCGCTGAATCGGCGTTTGGGAAGAGGTGTTACGGCCCTCTACACGATGCACGAAGCGCGCCCGGTGCCGAATTCGCGTTCGTCAGCCGACGTCAAATACTTCGGCAATCGCGCTCACGGATGGCATTGCTGCCGCAGATCATCGCAAACCGGTGTCTAGAGTGACTTAACTGAGTCACCTTGTCGAACCAGCTAACGATGTCTACGCGTTCCTGGGTCCAGGAATCGGTAAGCTCGTGCGCTTGGCGCGCTTTCCCCGCGGCTTGCGCTGCCGAGGTTTGAGGTCTTCAGACTTGGCAATTCATGAAACGTTTAGTCTTCCCCGAGCAGTTCGCCATGCTGCCGCATGTGGCGCGCTGGCTTTTGCTGTCGGTGCCTTGGCGGGAAGCGCCTTGGCCTGTTTCTCCGGGCGCTCAATATCGCGACGAATACCCGCGTGGCGAACCCCTGGCTCATCTGGCTGCTGCGGTCGCCGGCTTTTGCGTTGGCTAGGTTTATCTGCGGATCGGGACCAGTGACGAAGGCGGAGTGCGGGCGGGGGTATGCTGCGGGTGTAGAAAGCCTATTTTGGTGCCCAGAAAACGCCTAAAAATTGAACGGACGAAATGGAAAGCGCGTCATGGTTAGTCGAAAGGAGGAAAGCGAATTGACTGAGAAAACCGAAATAGTCAGCGGGGACCTGGGGCGATCTCCAGAATCGTTAGAGATACTTGCGAAATATCTCGAGCAATCGCTGGACAACGCTGAGACCATTTTGATGGTGCGCTACGAGGACAGTGTATGCACCGTCTACCTTGGCGACCCGTCGGGTCCGCGCGACGAACTGCGCAAAATCGCCACCATAGCGGTGTCTCTGGCCAACGAGATGCTTGAGCTAACGCGGTCTGGAGAAAACCACTTATCGATTGGCGGGCAGAATTATCGTTTTGTTCGCAGTTTCGCAACAGTCGGTGTTTCAGCAGCCATTGTGTTCTTTGCAGGCTAAGCCACGCTCTTTTCATGCCGAAGCGGCGCTCAGCCGACGGGATCGTGGAACCCCAATAGCGGTCGTTCGAGGCAAAATCGCCGCAGCTAACTCAAGCATGTCGCCTTCGTCGCTTAAGCCAAACGCGGCGGAACTCTGCGACGCGCCGTGCGGCTGCACTGATGCTGCTAGGCATGACATTGAGGAATACCTGCTTGCCTCATTAACTTTTTGAATGCTCAGTCTTGATGTGCTACCAGCCGACATCTCAATGACTAATAGGAAGGTTTCCAGTCAAACGAGTCCTTGGGTCCGTGCACTGCATTGCACAGGCGCGAAATCAATTTCACTTGTGTCATGTCCTCGGCCATGGGTACGGCCGGAATTGCATATTCTTAAATTTCAACACGACGCGGCGCACTTATCGTGAGCCGTGCAGGACGGTTCAACCACATTTGCGGGATTTTGGGGCGTGCCTCCTGGTTCCATGAAATGAGGTTGGGGACACTTCAGCGTGGACCCGGCCGCCTGCCCCAGTCAACCATCGAATGCCACCCGCATCGGTGACGCTTTCGTTGGGCCGCCGCTGAACAGTGGTAAGAGAAAGAGGAAAAAAGGAACGGGTTTAGATGCAGGTGTGCCGTTCTGGCAACTGGCGGCAAGTCGTGAG